>CAUZQF010000354.1:0-2500 GCA_963581905.1 Dehalococcoidia bacterium | reverse complement strand
CCTGGAACCGCTCCCAGGTGCCACCCTCATGAGAGATGGAGCCCGGCGCGATGCTGTTTACCATGACACCATCCTTGCCCAGCGTCTGCGCGGCATGCTTGGTTGCGCCTATTAAAGCGGCCTTGGCCGACATATAGGAGATGTTGCCGCCCCACTCGCGACCGTATATGGACGCTATGTTGATGATGCGCCCCCACCGCTGCGACTGCATATGCGGAATGACCAGTTGCATCAGCGCAAAGCCACCGAAGAGATTGACCTCGAAGGTCTCTTTGTAGGCATCCATGGATACGGCAGTGATATCTTCTCTCGCCAGGGAGCCACCGGCGTTGTTCACCAGAATGTCGATCTGGCCTAGCCCGTCGATCACGGCCTGATGGAGCGGCTGGATATCGGACCTGTTGCCAACGTCCGCGATTACGCCTATGGCGTCCACGCCGTTGGACTTCAGCTCCGCCACTGTCTTGTCCAGCGTGTCCTGCGTGCGACCGCAAATGGCGACGTTCGCGCCCTCCTGGGCCAGCGCCAGCGCGGCCTGCCTGCCTAGTCCACGGCTACCACCAGTAACTAGCGATACCTTACCTTTAATTCCCAAGTCCATGGAAAGCCCCCCTTAACTGTCTTGCCTGTAATGAGCAAGAGATTATCATTTCGCTTTGCCCACCACAAACCTGCCACGACTACGGGAACAATCTTGACGCATCAAACCCACTCCCCTAACATTCACTACTAATGTTCCTCGACCTTCATACACACTCCGTGTCCTCCGACGACTCCCGCGCCACCGTGGAGCAGTACGTCAAATGGGTCTCCGTGTTGCGCCGCAAAGGGCACCAGGTAGACGGGTTCGTGCTGACCGAGCACCGGCAGTTCGACGGCGATAAGGACTACTCCGGACTGTCCTCGGACAACGACATAGTCATCCTGAAGGGCTCGGAGCTGGACACCAATTACGGACACTTCCTGGTGTACGGCGTGAACCAGGGACTTCTTGACGAGATCGATTTTACAGAAGTGGGTCTGGACGCCATTGAACTTATGCGAGCGGCCAGTGCCCATGGAGGCATCGCCATACCAGCGCACCCTGGCAGGTTCGGCATAGGCCTGGTGGAGTACATCGACAATGGCTCGGACTTTAGTGGTGTGACAGCCGTAGAGCACCTTAATGGCAGCAATCGTCCCGGCGAACAGGAGCGCGCGGAAGGCCTAATCGAGGCCCGAGGCTACGCCAAAACCGGCGGCAGCGACGCCCACGTGGTCAGCGCCATCGGCACCTGCATGACCAGCTTCGACGGCATCATTGCCTCCGAGGCGGACCTGGTACGAGAGCTGAAGTCCAAGAATTTCAAGGCAGTGCATTTAGATGAGGCAAAGGCTTAATGACAACCGACGACGATATTAAATACGACCGCAGTCTGCTAGGCGTATCGAACCCCTTGGGCCAGTTTCAGGTGACGGCCCAGATGATCCTAGACTTCTCCGAGTCTTGCGGCGAGACGAACCCCGTCCACTCCGACGAGGCCAAGGCCAAGGAGAGCGAGTTCGGCAGCCTTATCGCACCGCCTACCTTCTGCAACGTGTTCGTGAACGGCCTGAGCCGTCCGGACATCAAGCTGGAGTTCGGCGACATTGGCTTCTTCGCAGGTCAGGCCATCGAGAGTTTGGCGCCAATCCGCCCTGGCGACACTCTTAATGCCTCAACTAAGCTGAAAGAGGTCTACGCAAAGACAGGCCGCTCCGGCAAAATGGTCTTCGCGGTGTGGGAGACCAGCTTCTCTAATCAGAACGACGAAGACGTGGCGCGAGTCCAAGAGTCCTACGTCAGAAGGAACAGTAGAAAAAAGTGAATAAAGAACTTTATTTCGACGACGTAGAGATAGGCGACGACATTGGCCCCGTTGAACGGACGGTAAATGTGGAGCAGGTGGTACGCTTCCTCAGCGTACACCAAGGCCGGGACATCGGTACTAACCGCTTCACCAGCGAGGAGGCCGCCCAGAAGGAAGGCCTTCCCGGTGCCATCGTGCCAGGAGCCATGAACATCGCCATGATGTCCACGCTGCTCACAGGCTGGTCCGACACCGCTCGCCTCAAGAAGCTAGACGTGGTGTTTCGGGGTATGGTGCCGCACAACAAAACCCTCAAGCTGGCTGGCATAGTCACGGACAAGGATGTCGTGGACGGCGAGGCACGGCTGGAGTGCGACGTGTTTCTGGAGAACGACGAGGGCACCCGCCTAATCATCGGCAACGCCATCGTTCTACTACCTCAGCGGTAAGATCACTTTCAGGCAATGCCGGGCTAGCCTTCTCACACTATGGCTAACCCAGCTTTGCCAGTATCCAGACCTTGAGTAGCTCTCGCAGCTCCTCCTTGCACTCGCTTAGGCGATGTTCGGCGCCCGGCATTATGCGAAGCTCTTTAGGCTCGTTGGCCCACTGGTAGATCTGCTCCGAACAGGACGGTGGCAGCCGAGTGTCGTTCGCGCCGTGCACCAGCA
>CAUZQF010000353.1:0-2511 GCA_963581905.1 Dehalococcoidia bacterium | reverse complement strand
ATGAAATCGCTCTTCATATGTTCAGCCTCCTCTGTTGCAATTGTAACTACAGCCCCTATTAAAAAAAAGTGGGGAGACCCCACTTCCCATAAAAGAGACAATTCCTATCCGATTGTACCACCAGATATGCCAGTTGTTCAACCTAGAATGGCTTCAAAACACAGTGATGTCGCCTGAGAATCGTAGCCACCCTCATACGCAGTAAATTTGACGCCGTTACCCGTATAATAAAGTGCGCGGGTAACTCCAAGTGGAGCGCCGAGCTACAAGCACCGAGCTACAAGCCCCAACCGGCCCCGGATCAGGATCTTGATGGAGAAAGCGATCAACCCAAGGAAAATTAACTTATCCGCGTTTTTATTGCTGGTATTGATCGCCGCAGGATTCGCATGCGGAGCAGGCAACCGCAGCAGCGAACGAGTCCTGGTTTTCGCGGCGACCAGCCTGACAGACGCCCTGGACCTCACAATCGCCGATTTTGAGTCTCAGAGCGACAGCACCGTCCTTGTAAGTTACGGTGGTTCCCAGAGCCTGGCCCAGCAGATCGTCTCCGGCGCGCCAGCAGATATATTTATTTCGGCAGGCAAATTCCCGGTGGAGTTTATGGAAGAGCGACAGGTCGGAATACGGAACAAGACTGAACTTCTTTCCAACAAGCTAGTTCTCGTAACAAGAGACAGTAGTTTTGCCTTTAGCGACCTGACCGAACTAACCTCGGACTCCATTATGAGGCTGGCCATAGCGAATCCTGACTTGGCACCAGCAGGCGCATATTCCAGGGAATCTCTCATTAACCTAGGCTTGTGGGGAGCGCTCCAGGCCAAGATGGTGTTCGGCGCCGACGTACGCGCAACCTTGGCCTACGTGGAGTCAGGCAACGCAGATGTGGCCTTTGTGTACCATACCGACGCTACGATCTCGGAGGGACTGACTGTGATTGACGCGGTTCCCACCGACTCGTATTCCCAGATTGTCTATCCGGCGCTATTGCTGGACCGTGGCGAAAACAGTAATAACAATGAGGGGGCAGCTGACGCGTTTTTCGCTTTCCTAAGCAGCAATGAGTCCTCAAGTAGATTTCAGGCCAGTGGGTTTACAATTCTCAGTAGTGAAAACTAACCATGATCCCATTTAATGCGATGACCGACGGCACTTAATGGATACTCTTCTCGTTACGGTGCTGACCCTTCAGATCGCGCTGGTGGCCACGGTCATCAACGTGCCAATTGCCGTGGGTCTGAGCTGGCTAATCATCAAAAAGCGCGTGCGTGGGAGCTTCGTCCTCGACATAGTGGCTTCCCTGCCGTTAGCCTTGCCACCGGTGGTCGTGGGGTATCTGCTCCTGATCCTCCTTGGCAGGAACGGGCCTATAGGCGGTCTCCTAAATAGCCTTTTCGGCGTTGAGGTCGTCTTCACGTGGGTCGCGGCAGCATTAGCCGCCGCCATCGTCTCGTTCCCCCTCATGGCGCGAACCATCATGGTCTCCATGCGGGGCGTAGACGACGGCCTGGAGCGGTCCGCTAGAAGCCTTGGTGCGGGTCCTTGGCGCGTGTTCTTCACAATAACAATCCCGCTGGCGTATCGCGGAATTCTTGCCGGTGTGCTACTGGGATTTGTCCGGGCCATAAGTGAGTTTGGCGCGACCATTATCGTGGCTGGAAGTATCCCCGGCAGGACTCAAACACTGCCGTTAGCTATATTTTCAAGAGTCCAACTGGGCGACAACGACGTTGCCCTGCGACTCGTAGTCGTGTCCGTCGCTTTGGCAATAGTGACGCTGGCACTTCACAACTGGCTCCTGGAACGATCACAAGAAGAGTCGAGCGTAAGGTAGCATTTAGAAGCTTATGACCACTCCCATCGTCGATTTCCACGTCGTAAAGAGGTATCCCGGCTTCACTTTGGACTGCCAGGCTTCCTTTGAGTCCGGTGTGACGGCGATTTTTGGCGCGTCGGGCAGCGGCAAGTCTACCCTCTTGGATTGCATCGCCGGCATTCTTCAACCAGATAAGGGCCACGTAAGCTTTCAGGGGCAACGTCTTTATTCTTCCACGGACAAGGAACACGTTCCGCCAGATAAGCGTCGATTCGGATACGTCTTCCAAGACTCGGCCCTATTTCCGCACATGGACGTGAAAAGCAACATCGAGTACGGATATAGGCTGACGCCTGAAAGCCTTCGAAAGATATCTACCGAAGAGGTCATCAGTCTTTTTCAGCTATCCAATTTATTGAGCCGTAGTGTCCGCAACCTGTCTGGTGGAGAGAAGCAGAGAGTGGCCCTGGCAAGGGCGCTGGCGACTTCGCCAGACCTCCTGCTCCTGGACGAGCCGCTGGCCTCGTTGGACGGCAGCTTTCGAGGCGCGATTATCCGGTACCTTAAGAGCGTGCACAGTACTTTTGGCACACCCATGATCTACGTCTCGCACTCGGCATCCGAGGTGATGGCCCTGGCCGATCACATGCTGGTGCTCCGAGAGGGCCGTCCCGTGACCTACGACAAGGTGTCCA
>CAUZQF010000352.1:0-2550 GCA_963581905.1 Dehalococcoidia bacterium | reverse complement strand
CAGGTGCATTTATATAGTGTCATTTTTCCGCAATGGCCTCGCCACACCCCTTTGATACGATTGGTCTGAAAGAGATTTCAGCGCGCGCCGCCTCATGAATATATAACCACGATAGCTGTGAGGCCCCAGGGGGGAAATCAAGAGGAGCCATAGGTGAGGATCCATAAATGAAGAAGAAAACTGTTGCCCTTCCTTCCGCATTATTCCTTCTTCTCAGCATAGCCTGTGGTGTGCCGCAGGAGCAGTTTGACGCCCTGGCAACCGACTTGGAGGGGCGCAAGACTGAACTTATAGGTATGCAAGAGAGCGTCGCGGAAATGCAGGCTCGCATTTCTGAGCTTCAGGACGCGTCTACGGTGGCTGCCAGCGTGGTCCTGAGTCTGGAACGAGACATTTCAAAATTGCAGGGCGAGCTAGAGGAAAGCAAGACCCTTCTGAGCGGTACGGAATCGGAACTTACTGCAAAATCGGACCAGTTTGTCGAAGCCGAGGAGTCAATAACTACTCTTTCAGACCGCCTGGAAACTCGTGATGAGGAGATTGAAGGGTTAAGTCAGGAAGTCGAGAGCCTGATTAAACAGGTGGCGGTCAGCGATGACAGCGTCGTTGATTTGGAACAGAGCCTTGCTTCGCGGGACGCTGAGCTTGAGGTCAGCGATGACAGCGTCGCCGATTTGGAACAGAGCCTTGCTTCGCGGGACGCTGAGCTTGAGGACAGCCAAGAAGAGATCGACAGCCTGGGCACAGAACTGAGGCTGGTGAATGAGGCCAAATCAGCTCTGAATTCGCAGGTGACCGATTTGCAGGCACAGGTGACCCTTAACTCTGAGGCAGGCGTTCAGGCGGAAATCGATGCCTTGATTAGAGACCGAGACGTGCTGGTCACCAAGGTGAGGCAACTGGCAACCCTTACAGAGGAGTATACTTCCGACCCAGACATCGAGATCAACACTTCTGGACTGATCTGCACCGGCAGCATGCTGCCAATCCTGCACTGCGGAGACATCGTCATTATGCGCACCAACCTGCAGCACCGCGACATCCAAGAGGGCGACATCATCAGCTTTCAGCGACGGGACTGCTTTACAGGTCGCACTGTGACCGAATCGACCATTCTGCACCGCGTTATAGACATCGATAGCGGCTGGTTCGTAACGCGGGGCGACAACAACTATACGGTGGACCGCTGCCGTATGTCGATAAGTAACGTTACGGGGAAATTGCTGGCCTATATTGAGGACATCTATCCAGAACACTACATGGCAACGTCCAACTATGAGGCGATCAAGACAAATTACAATGACCTGCAGGAGAGGTTCGACAGAAACCTGGCCAAGTATCAGGAGCAGCTGGAGCTGTTAGAAGACGCAGAAGATGATTACAACGACGACACAATTAGCTTCTCTAGCTACAAGAACATCTGGGAGGACACTGAGGACGATCGTCTATCCCTGATTCGACTCGTCGTGGAGTTAGAAGACTTCTCGAACACGTTCTCCGCCCTGCAAGACATGATCATTAAGGGAACCTACAAGGACGCCAACTGGGCGCATCTGGTCAATTAGCTGAAACAGCACCAGATGCTGGCCGACGCCAACGTCTGCGCGCTAGAGGTGCTCCTGACTGTCAGTGGCTTCTGCTTCGGCCCGGCGAGGGTAAACGAGATCAAAAAGGTCTCCGAAGCTCCAGATCAGTCCCCAGAGGATAAGAGACACCATCAGGGCAACCCACACCTTGGTGACCACCTGATAGGGCAGATCGCCAGCGCCCTGGTTGACGCCCGAAAGCAGCGCGAGCAGGACCAGAAGGCCAGCGGCAATTCCCACCCATAAGCCCGCTTTTCCAGCCCTGCTCTGCGACAGGGTGCGAACCTCGAAAATCCGGCTTGGCTCGTTGGGATTTCGTTTCCCTGCGGGATGCGCTGCCTGAGCCTGCGAGGCCGCCCAGTCGGCAAAATCAGGATCATGATGCACGCCCGTAGACTGGCCTACACCCGTTACACGATGACCGTCATAGAGCGAGCGCGAGGATTGCGAAGGGTCTCATAGGCCCCATTGAGCCGCATCATAGCTTCTGAGGCGTTGGAATTATGGTTCAGGTCTGGATGATTCTTTTGCGCCAAAACGCGAAAGGCCGCCCGAATCACATCTGGGTCAGCCTTAGGGTCCACCTGAAGAATTTTGTATAGATCTTCCATATGTATCTGGATCATCTGCGGCGCACGTCAGCCAGAGACGGACAAGTGAGAGAAATCCTGTTTTGAGTCTACATGGGGGTCGAAGTGTGGGGTAAGGGTACAGCCATTCACGGCATATGGGGTATGCACCCCTGGCTACAAACGCCGATGACTCACATTGAAGGATCAGTATAGATAGGTTCGGAGATGCAATGCAGAGCCAAAGTCGTTAAGAATACGAAGAAGGGTGATTACGATGCACTGGTGGGGAAGGGGAGACTCGAACTCCCACGCCCTAGGGCACATGATCCTAAATCATGCTCGTCTGCCAATTCCGACACTTCCCCACGAAGCGGCACATGCTTACTAAGCAT
>CAUZQF010000351.1:0-2573 GCA_963581905.1 Dehalococcoidia bacterium | reverse complement strand
GTGTCCTGTAGGGTGCCGCCCGGAGTGTCCAGACTTATGATCAGGAACTCGTAGCCACTATCCGAGGCGGTTGTGATGCCCCTGCCCAGGAAGCCGGAGGATATCGGATCGATGGTGCCGTCTATGGTCATGACTGCTGCCGTGTGGCTTGAGGCGACGACAGGCGCAAAGCTACTAATGGCGAGGTATCCGCCAAAGCCCAGTGCCATAAAGAGCAGCGCTAATTCACGTCTCATATCCGCACCTGATCCGCAGTTCTAAGTGTGGGACGGCTTTAAAGTAGATAGTACCGACCTTAGAGAAAAATGGCAAATCCCTGATAATTAGTATGTTTTTACGTTTTGGTTTGGTAAATTAGAGTGGTTTTGGCCAAGTCGAATCCTAGGCCATGGACTGGTGTATATCAATATGTGGAGAACTTGCTGTAGAAGCCCGAGTAGGGGTCGACATTACGAGTGCAAATGGCCTCTCCACGTTCCTGGGCAGTGGCGGCCACCATGGCGAAATAGGCCAACCTGCCTCGCTCCTCTGGATTCGCTGATGCGATCCACAGTCCTGCCTGCTTGGAAGCGGCCACTGTAAACGGCGCTTCCTGTAAGAATGTGAGAATGCTGCTATAAGCGATTTCGGCATGGCGGTCCAGCTCAGGGTCGTTCCAGAGGTGAAAAACGGTCAGCGACGACACCGCAGCGGTCACCTCCCTGTCAATGATGGTGTCTATGACGTTCTGCGCCCCAACATCACCCTTTCGAAAGTCATCAAATAGAGTGTTGTCCACCAGAATATCCGCCACGCCTAGTCTCCTCTTTTGCTAAAGCTCTGCCGGATTAGCTTCTTGGCCTCATCCTCGGACAGCTCTACAGGTGAACCTACAGGCTGCCGACTCTGCATTCGCACGTATTCGTCTTCCCAAATAGAGGGTTGTCTGGAGGGACGTCCTTCGACCTCAGCAGAACTGACTCCCCTGCCTTTACTTGTTAAGGACAGCTCCAAAGCTTCCTCGAGGAATTTCCGTAGCGGGATTCTTAGTTCTGTTGCCCGGGCCTTTGCCGCCAGGTATAGGTCTTCCCGCACCGATGCATATATCTGTCGTGTTGGCTGCTCTTTAGGTGTAGTCATAATACTATTAATCTACCGACATATGTACATATTGTCAATATGCGATTTCGGCTACACTATTTTAATATCTCGGAGAACGTGACAGCAAATGTGCGCTGTCTTTAAGGCAGCAGAAGAGTGCAAAGGCACTGGTCCAAATCACCACTACACATACCCTTTTTTACCCAATTACAAAATACAATTCTTCTGCGTCCTACAATACAGGCCTCCAGAAATCCCTCCTCTTAGATCGGCCGTAGAGAGACGATATTTCCTCTCCCCTGCCATTCCCTATATGTCTTCACTAAAATAAACTGCGAACTTTTCGGAACGATTGTTCTGCCAAATCACAGCAGTGCTTAATTGTCTGGCTGGAATTTTGGGACTTACCTGTTCCCTACCAAGATGGATAGATCAGCGGCTGATGTTATAATGTCCGGCGTTATGAAAATTGTCATTGCACCTCAAGCCTTCAAAGGAAGTATCTCTGCCCTGGACGCAGCTCGAGCTATGCGCGACGGCGTCTTGCGAATAATCCCAGACGCTGTCGTTGAACTAGTCCCCGTGGCCGACGGCGGCGACGGAACGCTGGAAACGCTGGTGGAGGTCTCCAACGGCGAGATCCGCGCAATCGAAATCACTGGTCCTCTTGGCGAGCAACGGTCCGCCGAATGGGGAGCAATGGGCGATGGCACAACCGCAGTCATCGAAATGGCCCGCACCTCAGGTCTTGCCCTGGTTCCGCTGGAAGAGCGCAATCCGCTGACGGCGACAACCTACGGTCTGGGCGAGACTATTCGCGCGGCGCTGGACGACGGCTTTCGGCGATTCATCATCGGCATTGGCGGCAGCGCGACCAACGATGGTGGAGCGGGAATGGCTCAGGCCCTCGGAGTCAGTCTCGTCGACTCTCAAGGCAACGCCCTGCCCTACGGCGGCGCAGCGCTGTCCAACCTGCACAGCATCGACATGTCTGGCCTCGACAGCAGGGTGCGCGAGTCCGAGTTCATGGTTGCGTGCGACGTAAACAATCCGCTAACTGGACCCACTGGTGCCTCGGCGATATACGGTCCTCAAAAGGGAGCGTCGCCTCAGATGATCGGAGAGCTTGACGCAGCCTTGGCCCACTTCGCCAGCATCGTCAAGCGCGATATCGGCGCTGACATTCTGGACGTGCCTGGATCGGGCGCTGCGGGTGGACTGGGCGGCGGGCTAATAGCTTTCGCCGACGGAGACCTGAGAGCAGGTGTCGACATCGTGCTGGATACGGTGGAGCTGGACAAGTTTCTGCCGGGGAGCGATCTCGTTATCACCGGCGAAGGGGCTATCGATCACTCGACCATCTACAACAAGTCTCCTGTGGGAGTGGCGGCCCGAGCGACCAAACTGGGCATACCGGTAATTGCGATAGCTGGTTCATTAGGTGAAGGCTTCCGCGATGTTCACCAGCATGCCATTGATGCGGTGATGTCCAT
>CAUZQF010000350.1:0-2582 GCA_963581905.1 Dehalococcoidia bacterium | reverse complement strand
CATATCGAGGTGGAGGGCAACGAAATCGAACGTGCCCTGGAGAAACTGCCCAACGTGGATTCCATACAGCGCGAGGACCGAGTAGACGGCCACAAGCGTTACATTATCTCTACTCAGGCTAATGAGGACCTTCGTCCGGCTATTTTCAATCTGGCAAAGCGCAACGATTGGGTGCTTTACGAACTTCGCGAAGAGCGGGCCCGCATGGAGGACGTGTTCCACGACCTTACTGTGGACCGGCAGAACGAGAGCCAGGAAGAATCTTGATTCAGCATTTGTTGAGAATCGATTATCAGGCCGCACCGGTTCGTAGGGACGTGATTTAGAGAATGCGTTCGCTGCTAGCGCTTGTCAAAAAAGACCTGAAGGGCTACTTCGATCAGCCCATTGGCTACATTATTATCGTAGGCTTTGTTGCGCTGCTTTCCTGGTCATTTTTCAACTCAGCGTTCCTTACATCAGAAGCCTCGCTAAGGCCGCTGTTTACCGTAAAAGCTGCAGTGGAGAGCCCATCGATACCCTGGCTGTTAGCCTTCTTCGTGCCCTTGGCCACCATGCGCTTGCTGGCTGAGGAGCAGAGGGACGGCACCCTGGAACTGCTTTTGACTCAGCCTCTACGCGGATGGGTCATACTGCTGTCCAAGTTCGTGTCCGGCCTCATATTTGTGTCCGTGGGAATCCTGGCAACCTTGGGAATTCCCCTAACATTGCAGACAGCTGGTAGCCTGGATTGGGGCGCAGTGACAGGCCAGTACGTTGGCAGCATTTTGTTGGCAGCATCCTTCGTATCGATAGGCCTGTTCACCTCCAGCGTGACTCGTAACCAGATCGTGGCCTTCATCCTCGGTGTGTTCGTAACCCTGGGGCTAATGTTGATCGGCCTGGACGAGATAGGCGTGACGTTGCCCGGTCCCGTTGCCACCCTCTTGCAGTCTCTAAGCCCAACCGAGCACTTCACTAGCATTGCCCGCGGCGTTATCGACCTCAGAGACGTGCTCTATTTCGTGGCCTTGATATCGACATTCCTAAGTGCCACATACTTGAGCATCCGGGGTGGAACACTCAGCCATAAGTCTCCTCAGTACCGCAATTTGCAACTTGGTACACTGGTGCTTATCGTCTTGAGCGTGCTGGTTGGCTGGTTTGGCAGTTCAGTCCAGGGACGCTTAGACCTTACAGCCGACAAGATATTCACTCTCAGTGATGGTACCGAGAGCATTCTCTCGGGCCTCGATGACCTGCTCACGGTGGAGCTATACCAGTCCGATGATCCTCCTGTGCAGGTGGACTTGGTCACTAGGGACGTGAAGGATTTCCTTGACGACTTCGTGGGTGAGTCAGGCGGTAAGGTCAAGCTTGTGCACCGCTTCCCGGACAGCGATCAGAGTGCCGCAAGAAGGGGACAGCTCGCCGGTGTATCGCCGGTCCAGTTCAACGTGCAGACCTCTAACGGCCTGGAAATCAAGAACGGCTATTTGGGGCTGGTCCTGACATATGCCAACCGCCGAGAGGTTATTTCGTTCATACGGACCATCGACGGTTTCGAGTATAGGGTTGCCACATTGGCATTCAATATGCTTCAAGAAGAGACGGATCGAAAGAGCATTGGCTTTCTTGTGGGGCATGGCGAGAAGAACGTGCGTGACGACTTCACAAACCTGGGAAGCCTCCTCGCTCAGCAGTACGACCTGGCGGAGATCGCCGGGGACGAGGACGGGCTGCGAAATATGCAAACTCTGGATGTTCTGATTGTGGCCGGTCCGACACAGCCGGTCTCGCTAGAAGTACGCCAGGCCATGGACGAGTTCCTTGCCTCTGGTGGCAAGGTATTGCTTATGGTGGACCCTGTCAATATAGATATCCAGAGCATGACTGCCATACCTAACCAGTTCCATTTCGGTGAATTTGCTGCCAAGTACGGCATTGAGGTACAGGATGACCTGGTGTTCGACGTGCGGTCCCACGAGACCTTGCGATTCGGCTCTGTAATGCTGCCTTACCCGTACTGGGTGCGATCTCCAACGGCAGAGCGCAAAGTAACAGGTGATTTGGAGTCCGTGCTGTTCCCCTGGCCAAGTTCGGTGGGCACAACGGAGTCTCAAGTTGGGCAAGCCGAATTTATTCCCATCGTTCGGACTTCGCCATTTGCGGCGGCAGATTATGCCTACGGAAATGTACAGCCTAACTCTCCCCAGCTAGACATATCTGGGGTACAGCTGTTTGCAAACGATCTCGCCATGGCCGTCGAGACTCAGCTAGCAGATGGCAGCGGTGATACATCGAGGTTGGTGGTGGTTGGCGACTCCGAGTGGCTAACTGACAACATTGTGGCCCGGGCTCAGGAGAATATGGCGCTTGGTCTCAATCTGATCGACTGGTTGGCGCAGGAAGAGGCGCTGGCTGAGATTCGATCCAAGGTAATCACGACCAGGAATCTTATTTTCAGCTCACCGACGCATCGTAGCGCCGTGAAATTCGCCAATATTGCTGGCGTGCCTCTGGTGGTCGTATTCTTCGGCCTTCTGCGTTACGTAGCGCGCCGTAGGACCGGGCGTAAGGTGTACAGACGTGAAGAGTAGGCA
>CAUZQF010000349.1:0-2590 GCA_963581905.1 Dehalococcoidia bacterium | reverse complement strand
GTGTCACTGGCCTACGCGGTGGACAGCACATGGAGAAACCGCGCCGAGTTTCTAACGGGAAGGGAAGCGATTGTCCATTTCCTGCGCCGCAAATGGGACAGGGAACTGGAATACCGGCTAATCAAAGAGTTGTGGGCATTTGACGGCGCGCGCATCGCGGTGCGCTTCGCCTACGAGTGGATGGACGATTCTGGACACTGGTTCCGTCCTTACGGCAACGAGAACTGGGAGTTCAATGAGCAGGGCCTTATGGCGCGGTGCATCGCGAGCATAAACAACCTGCCCATCGAGGAATCGGACCGCAAATACCATTGGCCGCTGGGCCGTCGCCCCGATGAACACCCCGGCTTGTCCGATCTAGGTCTCTGATGCACCGGAAATAGCCAGGACGTATTTACCGGGTATCCTAAAGCCTGAATGTTAATGGCCCACAGCCAATCTAGGTCAGCGACTGACTATGGGCAAAATTGTCTGGCTAGACTCCACTACCGTAGATACCCTTGGAGGCAGCGTCTTTCAGGGTTCCGGCGTCAAGCTGTGCTGTCAGGCCTCGCAGATCGGCACCGCTGGCGTTCTGCAGGTCTTCGACAGCACCGATTAGGCGGTCCTGCTCGGAGGCGGTACAAAGGCCACCGGTAAGGTCTCTAAGCTTCTCCACGTATTCGGCTCTGCCCCAGGGACTTGCGCCGTACACGTGCGCATTGGCGACTGCCTTCTCGGCTTCGATCTTGGAGCCATCCGAGAAGGTAATGATCATCTTTCCTCCAAAGGCCTGCTGCTGCGGGTCAGTGGAGTGGTAACGGTCCTCCCACTGCTGATCAAATGTCGTCTCTACCTTTTTCAGCAGGTCGCCCAAAGGCTGGTTGTCCCGAAGCCCCTGATAGCTGCGTTCATGATGCCATTCGCCCAGCTCCATGGTCCTGGCGATTGCAAACATGATGCTGTGGTCCAGCGTGCCCCGCGGCGAGTTCAGATCTGTCTTCTCCGGATCATTGGCGTCAGTGCCGATTACGTGATGCGTGTGGTAACTGGTCTGCAGTTCTATGTTTGCGATGGCCCCGATGCCACCCTTGTCTATCACCTGTTTTCGCATTTCCAGCGCCAGATCAATTATGGCCTGCCCCTGGTACTCGAAAGAGTGCTCCTTCGGGTATGTCCGCATGATGTTGCGCAGCTTGTCTTCGCCCGGTTCCGGCAGCTCCACTCTATACGTAGAGTCGGCTCCGTCCAAGAACTGAGCGATGATGCTGTCCACACCTTCGTAGATGGGATTAGGGCCCATTAACCCGTTCATGGCGCTATTAACGGCATCTATGGCGATCTCCGCGGAGAATCCGGGCACAAACTCTTTCTGAGCGCCAATCTTGCCCTTACGCGACTGCCTGGAAGAGACGCTGTTGTGTACGGCGAAGTTCAAGGCGTTATAAATCTGCTCTGTTGGCAGATTAAGCATGGCCCCCAGACCTGCGGCAGTGCCGGCGGCGATGTGGGTCATGTGGTCGACATTGTGGCGATGGAGACTGAGGCCCGTGCCGTTCCCAGTGCCCACCAGAGCAACCTGAATTTCATATGCAACGACGATTCCCCTGATGAGAGATTTGCCGTCTACCCCCATGTGCTGGGCCACGGCTAGAATAGGGGATATGTTGTCGTCCGGGTGGGAATATTCGGCAGCGAGGTAGGTATCATCCTGGTCCAAGAAGCGGACGGCGACCGCATTTGCGCACGCAGCCCTCTCTGGAGCGAAGGTCCGGCTGTTGTCGACTCCGATGAGAGTCGCGCCGCCGATCCCTTCAGTGGGAAGCGCCTTCGCCCTTACCACGGCCACAGCAGGCTCGTTTATGGCGGCTATTGCTATGGCAGCGTTATCAATGATCCGATTCTTGACCATCTCTCGAACGTCGTCATCAATGGCAACGCTGCTGGCCCCGTTTGCAACCTCGGAGATCTTCCAAGCCAACTGGTCTTCCAGAGCCAGGTCGCCGCTAGTCTTTTCCACATGCACGTCGTGAATACGCATTCTTCTAATGTCCCTTTTCTTGGTCATGTACCAGTCAGTTGGCGACCATATCTATATATATAAAATTCAGACCGAGGCTCAAATCGTAGCTCGGCGCGCACAGTATATCGAATTGCCGTATTCCTTCGCGAGTCGTTTGACGTCGCAGGACGCATTTGACGAATAAATTAGGCTTAACTACAATGCTGCCCGCCGCTATGGGCGTGCTTGCCAGCCTTCTATAGGCCATAGGCTAGGCGGCGCGCTCACCGGCAGGCACCGGCAAACGTACCAGTTCAGCAGCCGGTGGAGCTCTTAAATTCGTCTTGCCTAGCAAGAAGGAATTTCGACATGCCGTGGATATTCAGCCTGCAATACATATATTGACTAAAAGGAGATTTCCCATGCCCTTTGGAGGAAACGACTGGTTGGCGTTAACCGAGGAGCCAACTCTGGAGCCAGATTTACCCATATGCGACCCACACCACCATTTTTGGGACCTAAGGTTAGCCCGCATTCCGTACCAGCGCTACTTGCTGCACGAGCTGGCCAGCGACGTTAACAGCGGCCACAATGTGAAGACAACTGTTT
>CAUZQF010000348.1:0-2601 GCA_963581905.1 Dehalococcoidia bacterium | reverse complement strand
CATGAGGCGGCACTTTCTCGCCTACCGAGTATAAGAAAAAGTAAATGCCAGTGAGACCCATGTACTTGAACTGCTTCTTGATGTCCTTCACCGTCGAATTGAAGTCTGGCTGGGAGCGGAGATACTTCTGAAAGCTTCCGTGTTCCTTGTCCAGTTCTATCATTCGTCTTGCGTTGCCCAGAATGGCTTCAAGTTTGCGTCTGTGGCGAATCACACGGGCGTCGCTGGTAAGGTCGTCCAGCTCCTTTTCGCCGAAGCCAGCCACGGTCTCCGCGTCGAACCCCCGGAAGGCCTCCTGGATGCCCAGCCACTTGTTGTCCACAACCTTCCATGAAATGCCCGACTGGAATACGGCCTTGGTCATAATCTCCAGGTAATCACCCAGCTTAGTTGGCTCTATCTGGTCCGGCACTGGCATTGCATTGCTTCCATCAGAGTCGCTCTGTGTATCCGATATAGAACGGGTGTGCGATATTAGCAGTAATATGATCTATGCGTCAACCACTGTGTACTGGAGGCTTGCATCGACCTGCAGTAACTCCTCGTCCACTGTCTTGTAGAAGCTGTTGCCGTTGGACGCCAGTTGTTTCACCCAGTCAGGCAGGGCTATCCCGTCTTGTGACATCCTGGGCACTGTGTCGGCTACGCCCAGTGCGTCCCAGGTCTCGAAGGGGCCTAGCGCCCAGTTGAAGCCCCATCGCATGGCCCTATCAATGCTGATGACGTCGTTGGCCACCTCGCTTAGTTTCCAGGCTGAATAGGCCATCAATTCGGATAAGACTTTCCACGCTAATGCCTCGGTTTTGCCACCAGATGACACAAGGCTGCGAATTCTGTCTCCCATGTCTTCGATGTCCAAAAGCTCTTTGAGCTCAGGAACCGGAGTCCGTTGTCGTGGTTGATAGTCCATAGAACCCGTATTCAGTGAGAAGATGGTTGATTCGCCATCGTCGGTAACCCTCTTGTAAAAACCCTGGCCCGACTTGTTGCCCAGCCAGCCTCTTTGAATGAGGTCCCTGGCCAGGGCTGGTGCCTGGAATAGCTTTCCCTCAATCTCGCCTGATTCAGACGCCGCCAATGCCTCCCTGGTGTTGTCGCAGATGTCCACGAATATATCGAGACCAACCAGGTCCAGGGTGCGGTATGTGGCGCTGGGTGGCCGTCCCATCGCTGGGCCAGTAATGGCGTCAACTTGGTCAACGCTCAGCTGTAGCTGTTCCGCCGCTCTCATTACAGTGGCGAAGTAGTATGTGCCAATTCGGTTGGATATGAATCCGGGAACGTCGTTGGCTAAAACTACGCCCTTGTCCAGACTCTTCGTGGCAAAGGTCTTGATGGCCTCGACCACGCCAAGGTCCGTGTCAGGCGCGGGGATAAGCTCTATTAGCCGAACGTACCTTGGCGGATTGAAGAAGTGAGTGCCCAGGAAGTGGCTCCTGATCTCCGGAGGGAGAGCCTCGGCAATCTGCGCTATGGGTATGCCAGACGTGTTGGAACTGGCGATCGCGTTTTCGCCGATGTACTTGCTGGCCCGCGACCAGAGTTGGGCCTTTGGCTCCGGACGCTCCACGATGGCCTCGATAATCCAGTCTGCCTCGGCTAGCTTATTCATGTCGTTATCGAAGTTGCCCGGGTATATCAGGTCGAGGTCATCGGGAGACTCCAGCACAGCGGGGCGAGCGTGGGACAGTCGTTCCTTGGCATCTTCGGCGATACGGCTTGCGCGTTCACCGTCTGAACGCATGTCCAGCAGGTCGCATGGGATGCCCCTGGCCGCCACCTGGGCAGCGATCTGCGCACCCATAGTTCCTGCGCCTAAAACCGCAACGCGATTCACTGAGTATGTCAGGACATCAAACGCCATTTTTGACCTGCCTGTAATGTGGAATGTGGCAGGTATGTTAGCTGCTTCAGGGCGACGTCTCAACCTTTCGAGTGGTTGACCGGTGACCGGTTTTTTGCATAACAGATCTGGAAGATTACTTGCCGGAGTGGTCACGACCTTCGGCTCTTGCCCGCTCGAGGTGCTGCTCCGCAAGGCTATCCGCCGCCTCAGATGTGGGGATGTCCTGTTCCTTAGGGATGGAAAACACCAGTTGGGTCGTGTTGTAGATCTCTTCCGTCTTTGCCCTGGCGCGCTGTGCCACGTCTCCGCCATCGATTTCACACGCCACCTGAATTATGCCACCGGCGTTGATGATGTAGTGTGCTGCGTGCAAGGGGAACCAGCGAGCGAAGCCGGTCCCTCAAGAGGCCTTCCTCTCGTTCGGCCAGGTCGGCACAGGTCTCCAAATTAAGGCTCAGGGCATAACATGGACTGCGCGATACCGTCGTGGATCTCTCTGGAGATTCTGTCCCTCTCCATTTGAGCCTCTAACTCGGCCTGAGCAGCCCGCTTTTGAAGCGCCAGGTTTTTTGATGCCTCTTCGCGCTCTGCCTTTACTGCCTGAAGACGCCGGGTGCGTTCAAGCCTCGTCATCAAGTTGGCCGCCGCTACGACGGCAAAGAGAGTAGCGATTCTGGCCAGGAGTATTTTCTCTTCGGACACCTGTAAATTCACGCCAGGTTGGAGTCCGAGACTAATGGCGGCATATACACCAG
>CAUZQF010000347.1:0-2607 GCA_963581905.1 Dehalococcoidia bacterium | reverse complement strand
CCCGTCTGCTCCGGATTGACCTTGACCCAGGCCTTTTCGCCATCTGGAGAATCTATTGGGGTGGAAACCTCTTGTTCGTTCATCAAAAGAGATGCGGTAGTCCGGCCTGTCTTTATGGCAATTGGTACTTGCCAAACCGCAGAATTATCCTCGTCAGGGTTCAGAATATCGTCATAAGTGAACTTACGTTGGGACAGATGCACGTCTATAGCCGAAGATGTCCGGTCAAGCTTTACGTCAATGACGGGATAACCTGTTTGCATGACCCAGGTGTCCATTATGTCGGCGACGGGTTGGCCGGATACATCACCAAGCGCATTCCAGAGGTCACTCCTCTCAGCATTACTATACTGATGCCTTGTGAGGTACTGGTGCAGGCCTTTTTGAAAGGTCTCTGCTCCCAGAAAGGTCTCCAGCATGCGCAGCACTGACGCACCTTTGCTGTAGCTGATGGCGTCGAAAAGCTGGCCAATCTCGTCGGGATTATTGACCTCTTGCTCAATTGGGTGCGAGTTACGAAGCCCGTCCAGGCTAAGTCCCCGGTTGGTATCCGCTGATACAAATTGAGTCCACACCTCCCATTCGGGGAACAGGTTGTCGGCTGCCTTGTCGCCCATCCAGGAGGCAAAACTCTCGTTCAGCCAGAGGTCGTTCCACCAGGCCATGGTGACCAGGTCGCCGAACCACATGTGGGCCATTTCGTGGGCGATGATGGACACTACCGTTTGCCGGGTTCCTGCCGAGGTGTTGGACGGGTCGACCAGCAGAGCGGTCTCTCGGTACGTGATTGCGCCCCAGTTCTCCATGGCACCTGCCGCGAAATCGGGAATGGCGATGTGGTCCATTTTGGGCAACGGGTAGGGGACACCAAAGTAGTTATTGAAAAATTCCAACAGCCTGATAGAGGCCTCTAGGGCATATCGACCCTGCTCTTCTCGGCCCCTGGTTGTAAAGACTCTCATCAGTGTGCCGTTGTCGCCAGTCTCCTCGATGTACGAAAGGTCACCTATGACAAAGGCCAGCAGGTACGTCGACATGATAGGCGACTCTGCGAAGGTAACTGTCTTGGAGGCGCCGGATTCCGACTCGTTAGTTACCGGCATATTGGAGACTGCGGTCAGGCCTGACGGGATAACAAGCGTCAAGTCGAAGGTCGCTTTTAGCGCAGGTTCATCCCAGCATGGAAATGCCCGGCGAGCGTCTGTAGACTCAAACTGCGTTGACGCCATCCACTGGTCGTTGCCATCTATGTCTTCGTATTGGCTGCGGTAAAATCCACGGAGTTTGTCATTGAGGTCGCCAGTGAAAGCCATATCAAGGGACGCTGGCCCCTCCGAAAGGCTGCTGCCGAAATCAAAGCTAACCGTCTCATGCTCCTCATCGTAGGAGATATTCTGAGGGGTCAGCGTGTTTCCACCGGAAGTGACGGCACAACTCTGCACTTCAATTTCAACACTGTTCATCGTGATCGAGGAGGTCGCTTCGAGGATCTCGACCTCTGTCAGCACCGTGCCCTTAAACGTAAATTTCTCCAGGTCAGGCTCCAAAGTGATCTGATACTTGACGGGTTTGACGTTTGCTGGCACCAGGATCGCGTTAGATTTCGGCATATAAGTACCCTCTGTGTGTGATCGATTAAGTTAGGTTGGTGGATTTGGAGAGCTAGGCGCCCTTCCAGTTGGGCTTGCGCTTCTCTGCGAATGCTCTTGGCCCCTCAAGGAAGTCCTCGGAAGCTGCGGCCTTCTGATATTCCGTGAAGCTGCGGCTCATGGTAACGTCAAGCGGCCAGCCCAGGCCCGACATGGCCATCTGCTTGCTGGCCCTAGCTGACAGTGGCGCTACCTCTAGGATTTCGTTGGCCCAGCGCTCTGCAGTGGAAATGAGGTCGGCCAACGGCACCACCTCGTTGATTAAGCCTAGCTTTTGGGCCTCTAGAATCGGAATTCGTTTTGCGGTAAGAAGCATTCCCATGGCTATCTTCAACGGGATGTGCCGGGGAAGCCTGTGTACTCCGCCTGCTCCCGCCACCAGGCCCACTCGTGGCTCTGGCAAGCCTACCTCTGCATGGTCCGCAGCAATGATGATGTCGCAGGCCAGCGCCAACTCGAAGCCGCCACCCAAAGCGAAGCCGTTAACGGCGGCAATGATGGGCTTCCAGCACTCAAAGTTCGACGTAATGCCGCCAAACCGTGCGATATCGAGACTACGATCGCGCCTGCCGTGCTCTGCGGTGTACTTGAGGTCGTTACCCGCGCTGAAGGCCCTTTCGCCGGTGCCGGTGATGATAGCAACCCACACGTCCGGGTCGTCGCGAAAGTCACTGAAGGCGTGGTAAAGCTCCTGGTTGGCTGGAGGATGAAGCGCGTTCAGTCTCTCAGGGCGGTTAATGGTAACGTAGGCGATACGGCCCTTCTTTTCGTAATTAATGAACTCGTATGTCATGGGCTAACTCCGACGATGAATTTTTCTTGATATATGGGTGAACTTCCCGTGAAATTGTATCAAAATTTTGCTGAAAACCAAACGGGATTCCCCTGCAAAAGAAGGCCAGTACGCGGCTTTGACTAGGGCTAAGCGCTACCATCGGTCCCAATGAACGACCTGGTC
>CAUZQF010000346.1:0-2622 GCA_963581905.1 Dehalococcoidia bacterium | reverse complement strand
CCTCATTAGCCTGAGTAGAGATAATGTAACGCTTGTGGCCGTCTACTCGGTCCTCGCGCTGTATGGAATCCACGTTGGGCAGTTTCTCCAGGGCACGTTCGATTTCGTTGCCCTCCACCTCGATATGCACAGCACGCAGGCCCTGCGCTTTCAAAAGCAGGTCGCTGACAGGGCTATCCGCCACCAGGTCTCCCTTGCTGATCACAAGAACCCTCTCGCAAGTGGTCTCCACCTCCTGCATGACGTGGGTGCTGATCATTACGGTGCGCTCCTGCCCCAGAGACTTGATAAGGTCTCGGATGGTGAGACGCTGGTTAGGGTCGAGCCCTTCTGTAGGCTCGTCCAGAATCAGAATCGAAGGCCTGTGCAGAATTGCCTGCGCCAGTCCAACACGCTGTTTGTAGCCTTTGGAAAGCTGGCCGATAGGCCTGTAAAAGACGTCGCTGAGGCCCGTTTCATCGACGGTAGGCGGTATGTTCCGGTTGCGTTCCTCTTTGGACAGGCCGCGCAGGTCAGCTATGAAGTTCAAGTATTCACTAACCATCAGGTCGGCATAGAAGGGATTGTTCTCCGGCAAGTAGCCAATGCTGAAGCGAGTCAGCAGATCGTTCTCTTGCGTATCGATGCCATTTATCTTGATTTCTCCGGCATCTGGCGTATAGAACGAGGTCAGCATACGCATAGTCGTCGTCTTACCGGAGCCGTTCGGCCCTAGAAAGCCAACGATCTCACCCTTCTTCACGGTGAAGGACAGGTTGTTCACAGCAGTCAGCGATCCAAAGAACTTGCTGACTTCTTTTACTTCAATAGATGTAGTCCCGGCTGATGCGCGGTCATCGGCAGCGGGCTGGTCTGCTTGGTTGTCGATTGTGGTTACTTCGGCCAATGTACTTCACACCTCCTACGGGATTACGCTTTGCCGCTGATGTTGGATTTGCTTACAATTCGCCACGTGATTATAGGGGCAGTAGAACCTGGCTTCAACATGCGCCGAGTCCTTTTCCTTCGATTTATCGGGTGATGCTAACAAACACCAGACTACAGTACGTAGTGAAATAAGCAAAAAGCGAGGGCAGACTCAACGCCTGCCCTCGTTACTAATCACTAATTGTTTGTCCGGCTTTTAGTCGTCGTAAGGCGCCGGGAGCTTCATAGGGTTAAGCTCTGTCATGATACTGTCCGTGGTCATCATCATGCCCGCTACGCTGGCCGCATTTTCCAGCGAGGAGCGCACAACCTTCGTAGGATCGACTATACCCATTTCGTACATGCTTCCGAATTTGCCTTCTTCGGCGTCGAAACCGAAGTCGCCTTCGCCCTTCTGAACATCGTCCAGAATAACAACACCACTGTAGCCCGCGTTGTCGGCGATTAGCATCAAAGGAGCGGTGATGGCCTCAAAGGTCAAGTTCGAGCCTGTAAGCTCGCCTCCAGTAAGAGTGATCTTACCTCGCGCCGCCTGGGCAGCTCGGATTAACGCCGTTCCACCGCCTGGCACAATGCCCTCTTCCATGGCTGCTCGGGTAGCTGCCAGAGCATCTTCCACACGCTGGCGCTTCTCCCGAAGCTCGATTTCAGTAAACGCACCAACCTTCAGGACGGCCACGCCACCAGACATCTTCGCAGCCCGCTCTTCCAGCTTCTCCCTGTCGTAGTCGGAAGAGGTGTCCCCAGCCTGTTGCCGGATCTGGCCGATTCGTGCCTGAATATCGGCCTTGTTTCCTTCTCCCTCAATAAAGGTTGTGTCGTCCTTGGTGGACACAACCTTTCGCGCTCTGCCCATGTCTTCTATGGTCGCGGACTCCATGTTGCGCCCCAGCTCGCTGCTGATGACTGTAGCGCCCACCAGAATGGCAATGTCATCCATGATGGCCTTGCGTCGCTCCCCAAACGCCGGTGCCTTGATCGCCACCGCATTAAGGTTGCCACGAATCTTGTTTACAACAAGAGTGGCCAGTGCCTCGCCATCTATATCCTCAGCGATGATGACGATATTGCGACCGACGGAGTTTAGCTTCTCAAGAATGGGAATAAGATCCGTCATGGCCGAAATCTTCTCTGTGGTCAACAAGATATACGGCTCTTCTAGCTCCGTGAGCATCTTGTCCTGATCAGTCACAAAGTAAGGCGAAAGGTAGCCTCTGTCGATCTGCATTCCCTCTACGTATTCGACTTCGTAACCCAGGCCCTTGGACTCTTCCACGGTAACAACACCGGACTCGCCTACTTCGTCCAGCACTTCGGCGATGATGCTTCCCATCTCGTCCTCGTGCGCAGCAAGAATGGCAACCTGCGAGACCTGCTCTTTGTTATCCACAGGGCGGGACATTGCAACGATCTCCGCCTTGATAGCGGCTACAGCGACCTCTATCCCTCTCTTCAATTCCAAGGGACTTGCGCCAGCAGCCATATTCTTGAACCCTTGGCGCAGCAGGCTCTGAGCCAAGATCGTCGAAGTTGTCGTGCCGTCACCGACCACATCGTTGGTCTTGCTTGCGGCGACCTTCAACAACTGGGCACCCATATTCTTGAATGGGTCATTGAGTTCAATCTCTTTTGCAATGGTTACGCCATCGCTGCAAATCTGCGGAGGGCCAAAATCCTGGTCTAGCACTACATTAC
>CAUZQF010000345.1:0-2634 GCA_963581905.1 Dehalococcoidia bacterium | reverse complement strand
TGGTGAATGCGCGGCGCATAAACTCGGGTGTGCGTTCGGGCTTATCGATGTAGCCGTACCACTTTGAGACGGACTTCAGGCTGGACGTGACGTCAAATTGGCTGTTCTCAGATGCACCAATTGGCACCCCGTCGGTGATGCAAAGGATAGGCGAACCGTCCTCAAACGCCTGGGCTAGACCGGCGTAGGAGTACTGAATTCCCGCAGCGTTGACGCCGCCCTGAACTGTGCATACGCCGATTCGCTGGCCCGCCGTAATACGAGAAAAGCCGTCAGCAACGGCAATCGCGTAGCGGTCGTCGCGCATCATTACCATGGGAACGTTTTCGCGACCCAGGGCGTTGTTCACCCGGCACACCGGGAAAGTGGAGACCCATTCCACGCCTTCTTGCTTGAGGATTCGCGCTATGGAGGTAGCTACATCGACTGTCATTAATCATTCCTTCCTTGTGATGGAAATATTTGGCACCCAAAACGAGTCTACTCTACCACT
This sequence comes from Dehalococcoidia bacterium, assembly GCA_963581905.1. Taxonomy (GTDB): domain Bacteria; phylum Chloroflexota; class Dehalococcoidia; order Lucifugimonadales; family JADFKI01; genus Casp-Chloro-G4. The sequence continues at coordinate 2,141 of CAUZQF010000345.1, read as the reverse complement.
CATTGCGCCTTTGGTCATTTTTGGCTTTTGGGGCAAGAAGTAAATAAGAGGTAGCCAGGGTGATGACGTGTGCTGATATGTCTGATGAAGAGTAGATTTCAGAAGTGACAGTCGGGGAAATGCAGGTTAATTGCTGGCCTGCAATACGCCCTTGGCGATCTTTTCCTGAATTATTTCGGCAACGTCAATCGGTATGTCATATAGGCCCCTACCAGGGAATTGCAGCGCCCAGTTGTAGACTCTCGCGATATCGTCGTTATTGCCGGTCAGAACGGACGGCTCAGCTTTCACCTGGTCAAGTGCCGCAATCATGGCCGTGGCTATGCGGGTGTACAGGTGGCCTGTAATTTCGTCTAGCGGGCCGCCTTTTGCGACCTCCTGCTGGTACCACTCCATGGCGTTGAACTGCAGCTTGCGCGACCGTGGGTAGAAGGACGCCATGAGATTCCAGTCGTCGCCTTCCTCAACTGATCCACTCGCCTGGTCTCCGCTTCGTCTAAAGTCGGATCGAATGATCGCACAGGGGATGTCCAGCATTTTGGCATACATGAACTCCACCACAGTGCCGGAATCCAGCTCCAGGCCGTCGAAGTTGAAGATAGCGAGATCGCACTTCATTAGGGTCGCCAGGTCCTGGTTGCGTATGTCGACTGATCTAGCTGACGTCTGTTCCAGGTCTTGCGGCAGTACGCACCGGTAGCGGCCCTCGGAGACCTGATTGATGTAAGAAGCCATCAGCGCATTGCCAATAAGGTCCTTGTGATCGAAAAGGTCGCCTGCGAAGTAGATTGTGTGTTCCGTCGTCATCAAATGCCTCTCGGATGTGAGAATTTCGGGAGCTTATGCTGCTGGTTTCAGCCATCGAGGCCAGTAGCTGATCGAGACCAGCGCGCCCAAGGCGGCCAACACGCTGGCGATAAGATAAGTGTCGCCGAATGCAAGAACGAAGGCCGGATCGCTGGTGGACTGGCCCAAGGACGAAGAATGAAAAGCCAATCTGCCTGCGAACACGGCGCTCATGATGGCAACGCTGGACACGGTGCCCAGGCTGCGGGACAGCGCCAGTATGGCTCCTCCCGTGCCCAGCCTATCACGGGAAACCGTCCCCATGATTAGCGTGGCGCTGGACGCCTGGAACAAACCCAAGCCAATGCCAGTGACCGCCAGTCTCAAAGACACTTCAACTATGGTTGAGTTCGAATCCAGTTGAGTAAACCACAGTGTGGACAGACACGCTATTACCAGTGCGACGGTTATCAGGTAAGCAGGCGGCATTCGGTCCGAAATCCAGCCTCCTATGGGCGCAGTGATGGCGCCAGCAGCCGTCATTATCATCAGCAGAAGGCCCAGGGATTTGGCGTCGTACCCTAATGTATCTGAGACATAGAACGGAAGAATGAACCAGTTTACGAAGGTGGCCAGGTACATGAAGTAGGACGCAACCATGGCCGGTGCGAGCACCCTATGACGGAGAAGAGACAAGTCTAATACTGGATTTTCGGCGCGACGTTCGACGTAAGAAAATAGAGCAAATGCCGCAAGAGACAACATAGCTGGCCCCATCACCTGGGGAGCAAACCAGCCTGTTCTGCCGCCAAGCGTTAGGAACAGGATTAGCGACACAAGCCCCACAAAGAGCGTGATGCCTCCGCGATAGTCAAAAGCCTTGGCTGCTGCGCGCTTCACAGGCTCCTGAAGAAAAACCAGTGCTAGAACGATAGCAATGACTGCCAGCGGGACTCGCGCCAGAAATATGGCGCGCCATCCGAAGGCGTCGACCAGCAGACCACCAGCCAGCGCCCCTGTAATCAGTCCCAGCGTAGCCACTCCGGACATCATGCCCAGGGCCCGACCACGCTCTTCTGGAGGGAAAATGCTGGTTACCAGCGCCGGTACGGAGGCCAGCAGCAGACCGTTTCCTATCGCCTGCACAATGCGAAGGCCGAACACTAAAGTAAGGTTGGGTGCCAGGCCAATCAGAAGCACGGCCACTGTGTAGATGCCAAGACCGATGAGATAAAAGCGTTTAAGCCCGTAGATGTCGGCGGCGCTGCCCAGGCTTAGCTGAAGGCCCGCCGTGCTGCCGACGTAAAAGACGATGATCCACTGGATGGTGCGAAGGTCGGTTCCGAGATCGCTGG
>CAUZQF010000344.1:0-2646 GCA_963581905.1 Dehalococcoidia bacterium | reverse complement strand
TTACCCATATGCGACCCACACCACCATTTTTGGGACCTAAGGTTAGCCCGCATTCCGTACCAGCGCTACTTGCTGCACGAGCTGGCCAGCGACGTTAACAGCGGCCACAATGTGAAGACAACTGTTTTCATCGAGGCTCGTTCCATGTATCGCGCAGATGGCCCGGAGGAGATGAAGCCGGTCGGAGAGATCGAGTTTGTGCAAGGCCTTGCTGCCGCCAGCGCCAGCGGAGCCTATGGGCCTACCCGAGCGGCCGCAGCCATAGTTGGCCACGCCAACCTGCTCCTGGGAGACAAGGTCGAGGCCGTACTGGAAGGCTTGCAGACTGCCAGCCCTAATCGCTTTCGCGGCATAAGGCACTCTGTCACATGGGACTCCCACCCGGACGTAGAGCTGACCGCAGCTCACCTGATGGAAGGACAGCTAGCAGACGAAGGCTTCAGAGCAGGAGCCCGAGTGCTGGCCCGCATGGGCATGTCCCTCGAGGGCTGGTTGTTCTTCCCACAATTGCAGGAAATGGCGGACTTTGCCAAGGCAGTGCCGGACCTTACGATCATTCTTAACCACATAGGCGGGCTGTTGCGTGTGGGACCGTATGCAGACCGTGATGACGAGGTGATGAAAACCTGGCGTGACGGCATTGCCGCTGTTGCAGAGTGCCCGAACGTGTACGTCAAATTGGGAGGCATAGGTATGCCCCGTACCGGCTTCGACTGGTACTCACGGGAAAAGCCTATTGGATCAGAAGAGCTTGCCAGTGACATAGCGCCGCTAATGGACTACTGCATCGAGCAGTTCACCCCGGAACGCAGCATGTTCGAGAGCAATTTCCCCGTGGACAAGGTCTCATACTCCTACAACGTCATGTACAACGCCTTCAAGCGGCTCTCGTCGGGATATTCGCCGACTGAGCGCGCAGCGATGTTCCACGACACCGCCACCAAGGCCTACCGTATAGAGGTCTAGATTCGGCTATTGGCCGGGACCATCTTAGCCTAATAGAAAAGACCCGCTTTCCTAAATTGGAAAGCGGGCCTTTAATTTTCTTAGCTTTGGAGCTTTAGGCTTAGCGTAACAGGGTGGTCGCTACGCCTGAATCCGTCTTGCTGATGGTCGCTGTCATGTTCCAGCGCAGTCTAGGATCAAAGTCATTCAGGGTGATATGGGCCTTGTACGTTATCGATCCCTGCTTCTGCTCACCAAACTTGCTGATGCTAGCAACAGTGCCCTGCATGTCGAGGTCTGGCAGTGCATCAAACTTAACGGTTACGATGTCGCCCTCACGTAGATTCACCACGCTCAGCTCGTCAAGATCGTCTGTCTCGATCTCCCAGCTGGATAAGTTTGCAATTCTCATGGCGATGTCGTCAGGACTTGTTTCCTCACCAATGTTAATATCAACGCCGGATACGGTGCCATCGAAGGGTGCCCGTATTTCCGTATTGTTCAGCGCAGTTATGGCGATGCCAAGACTGGCTTCAGCTGCTTCAACAGAAGCGCTTGCTTCCGCCAATACAGCGTCTCGCCTGGCCTCGTCAAAGGGATTTGGGCCGGCGCTCAACCTGGCGTACAGCGAGTCGGCCTTCGTGAATTCGCTCCGCGCCAACTCTATTTCGAAGGCGTTAGGCCAGTCCATCTTGTCGCTCAAGGCAGCCTGAGCCGCCAGTAGCTTGGCTTTTGCCAGCGCCACAGCGATAGGGTCCGGGTAGTTAACAAGAACGTCCCTCGCGGAAATTGCCGCAGACAACGCTCCCTGAGCATATGCGACGTCGAACTCTGACTTGCCTGCATTGACCTGCAATAGCTCGTTTTCTGCGTCCGTCAGAGCCTGATCTGCATCGAAGATGGCGTTCTCAGCCAGCGCGACTGAGGAAGGGCCATTCGAGATAGCAGTGTTTAATCCATCCTGGCCATCCAGGTGCGTATCCCACGCATTCTCGATAGAACGGTCCACACATGTCTTGCCAACCAGTTCTATATCTAAGGTGTCTCCACAATCGGCCGCAACAGATGCTGCCAGAGGATGGAGGTAGAGCCAGGCAAACACCGTGAACTCATTCCACCTTGTTGATGGGTCATCCGGCGCGATTCCATTTCCGTAAGCCAAATTAGCCCGACTGAATACTTCATCGAGTACCAGGTCCCAGTCCTCGTACAGCGTTTCAGGGTCCGCGGTAATCTCTTCAGCAGTCAAATCTATGCCCAGCCACTTCAGGTAGGAATCTCGAAGGTTTTCCTCACTTGTATCCGCAATACTCTGTGCTGACCTTATATCCAGTGCGCTTTGCGCCGTGGCAGCGTCCAGGTCCCACTTGGCGTTAGCGAGACTGTTTTTGGCCGCCGTAACATCGTTAATGGCGTCCTGAAGCACGTCGCCTAGCTTCAGAGCCTCACTGACGACTACTTCAGCCCTTAGAACTGCTATTTCGGCGTCGGCCACATCCTGCGTCCTGATCGCCAAGTTCGCCACAGTGTCCGAGGTCTCTGGAATTCCTCTGGTGCTAGACTCGCCCAGGGCTACCAGGTAGTCCTCTTGGGCCTGTTCTAGATCGGCCTTTGCGTTGGCGAGAGATTCCTCTTGAACAGCCTTAAATTTCGCCCACTCAGGAAACAGGGACTGGCTCTGACCCAGTTGCTCCCCGGAGA
>CAUZQF010000343.1:0-2650 GCA_963581905.1 Dehalococcoidia bacterium | reverse complement strand
CGACCACAGCGGTGGCTGCACTAAGCTGGATCGCTCCGGCAATGCGGTACCGACCTTTCCCAAGGCCAAGTACCTGATCCAGAAGAGTAGCTGGGAGCAGGCCAACAGCCCTAACGAGCGCTTCAAGAACTCCTTCTATGAAAATGACTTTCTGCCTTTGGAAGAGAAGGGCCTTGTGGAGCTGGTCGACGGCGACTACGAAGTCATTGATGGCTTTAATGTAAAAGTAACGAATGGCCCCTCGGCTGGACACCAGATAGTGCTGGTTGAACGAGGAAGTGAGAAGGTTGCTTACGTTAGCGATCTCATTCCCACAGCGCATCACCTACCCCTACCCAACATCACGGCCATGGATGAGCACCCGAACGAGACGTTGGTGCAAAAGAAGGATTTTCTGGACATGGCAGTGGACGGCGGCTGGCTTGTGATCTTCGGACACGGCAACGATCACTCCGCTGGATACGTGCACAAGAAGAATGGCACGCCTCAGCTGCTACCAGTAGAGGTCTAAACAGGACCGCAATCATAGCTTCTTAATTGAAAGAGGGCCTGGATTTCTCCAGGCCCTCTTTTTTGTGCCTCTAAAACGCTGCGGTACTCTAGACTAAAGCTGTAGGGAACTCAAAACCTCTGCTCGAACAAGGCCACCATCAAGAGAGATCATCCTTGCCAGCGTAATCTCGTTTGCCCTAGCCGTTGGTCCCTTGCCCCAGACCCTTATGTAGTCTTCAGTCAAGCCAGACCTGGTCACCTGCCCAACCTCATCTTCGGCGTCTTCTTGGGTGCTAGTTTCCCATAGCACGGAGCGCGTGCTTCCGATTAGGTTCTTTCTGAATTCCACTGACTGCCGCTTGGCTAGGTCCAAAAGCCTTCGCGCCCGAATTGCCTTGACTCCCGAAGCCACCTGTTCAGCAGAGTGGGCGGCGCTGGTGCCCGGGCGAATCGAGTACGGGAAGACGTGCATGTCCGCGAACTGAACGGTCTCGCACAGCTGGTAAGTCTGGTCAAAATCGTCATCCGTCTCAGAGGGGAAGCCTACGATCACGTCCGCAGTTATGGAGGCGTGCTCGACCTCGTTTCGAATGAGTGCGACGGCCTCGGCGTATCGTCCTGACGTATACCGACGCCTCATGGCCTGCAGAATGGCATCGCTTCCACTTTGCAGGGGAAGGTGGAAATGCGGGCACATCCTCTTATCGTCCCAGCATTCCAGCAGAGCTTCGTCGATCTCCTGCGGTTGAAGAGACGAGACTCGCAAGCGGGGAACATCAGTTTCCACGAGAACCCTACGGATCAGTTGCCGAAGGCTAGCATTCGGCCATTCAAATCCATACGTGCCCAGTTGGGTCCCCGTTAACACGACCTCTTTATAACCCTCGGCCACCCGGGACCTGACCTCTTCAATCAGCTTGTCTGTGGGAATGCTGCGCTCCCTGCCCCGCACCTTGGGCACGATGCAGTAGGCGCAGACCTGATCACACCCCTCTTGTATTTTGACCACCGCCCGGGTGCGACGGGGCGCATCAGGAAGGCGACTGGTTGTCTCGCCAATGGGTCGAACGTCGTCCGGCAGGCCGATCCACTCGATGACCTGTCTGACCAGCGTTGATTTATCCGTATTGCCTACAACAAGGTCAATCTCGTTTATCTGCTTGAGTTCGTCGGGAGAGCGTTGGGCGTAGCAGCCCGTGGCCACAATGGTTGCATCCGGGTTACGCCGACGTGCTGCCCGCAACGACCTTCGCGCCTTGCGATCGGCAATGTGGGTTACCGTGCAGCTGTTGACTACATAGACATCAGCTGGCTGCCCTTCATCCACATGTCGAAATCCCGACTCGACGAACGCGCGGGAAAGCAGCAAGGAATCAGCCTGATTCAGCTTGCATCCCTGAGTCTCAATTGCCACAGTCGGTAAGATTTTTTTGTCCATAAACATGGGCATACTCGCGTTCAAAGCGTTATGAATGTTATTATAGGAAGCGGTCTAATACGGCGTCAACGAGAAAATCGTCAGCTTAATGCACCACGAGTGCTCATATGATATACGACATTACCCAACCTATATCAGAATCCATGAAAGTCTACTCCGGAGACCCGACAGTTTCCATCGAAACGCTGTCTGACGTTTCCACCGGAGCACCCTATAGCCTATCTAAAATCTCCATGGGCTCGCACACGGGAACACACGTTGATGCACCAAGCCATCTTATCAGCGGCGGAAACACGATGGACAACATCGCTTTGGACACACTGGTGGGATCCTGCACGGTTGTTTTTTGCGATACAGATATGGACATATCAATTCAAGACCTTGAGCGCCTGAAGCTGCCGCCTGACACGGATCGTCTTTTGGTTCGCACCAGACGGTCTACCGGATACCTATCTCGTGAAGCTGCGGCTCACCTGCTAGAGGCAGGAGTCAGGCTGGTTGGCGTCGACTCATCATCAATAGACGCGCCGGAATCTCCAGACCTCCCTGTACATCAGACGCTGCTCAAGGCAGAAACAGTCATAATAGAAAACCTGGCCTTGGACAGCATCGAGCCAGGTAACTACTGGTTGGTGTGCCTGCCCCTGCGGTTACACGGGTGCGACGGCGCGCCTGCCAGGGCCATACTCATGGACAGCGCGCCACAAACAACACCAATCA
>CAUZQF010000342.1:0-2653 GCA_963581905.1 Dehalococcoidia bacterium | reverse complement strand
TGCTCCACTCTCCACCAGCGCCCTCGTAGTACGGGTCCGTGAACCAGACTCGGCCCTGCAGGTCCACCGCCACGTCATTAGGCACGTTCAGGCGCTTGCCCTCGAAGCCGTCAGCCAAGACAGTGGTACTGCCATCAGCCTCGTAACGCACGACACGGCGTCCGCCACCTTCGCACGCGTACAGTCTGCCCTGCGGGTCGAACACCAGGCCGTTAGCCTGATTAGTGTCCTCTCTGTAGAGGGTCGAACGATTCGTTTGCGGGTCGTACTTGTAGATGCGACTGGCAGGTATGTGCGAGAAAAGCAGGCCAGTTCCGTCCCATGCAGGCCCCTCGGTAACTCCACCGTAAGGTCCGTTAACTCTTATAAATTCCCAGGTCATATTTAGCTCCTCGTGGGGCCATCAGCGGCCAGCAACTCGATCTAAAAGAGTCGCTGACCGCTGATAGCCAATAGCTTACAGCTCTTAAATTACCTCTTCAGACTCGCCGGTGTCGCCGGAAGTTCCCTCGACGGCCATCTTGATCTCGCCAAACTCTGCACGGTATGCGTTGTGCAGGCTGCGTCCATCACTGCTATAGAGAACGAACTTTGCGCCCTCTTTCAGCCATTTGATCGTAAGCGCCACGGTCTGGTGGTGCATCAACACTGGTGTGTTGGCAGCCTGGCACTTGGCGATGATCTCTCGTAGAGCGGCCTCGTAGTCCGGGTGATCGTACTGGTCGGGTATGCCCAGGCTTATGCTCAGATCGTTAGGGCCGACGAATATGGCATCAATGCCCTTCACCTTCAGAATGTTCTCCAGGTTGGCAATGGCCGGAGTGCTCTCGATGCCGATTATGCAGACGTTGTTGCGATTGCGATTCTCGAGATACTCTCTGCTGGCCTGGCTTGGCAGCTCGTCGTTGTCGACAGCCTTGCGGGCAAGCTCGCCCTTGAGAGGACGCCACTTGGCAGCGCCAACAACTTCCTTTACTTCTTGCACAGTCTCGCAATACGGCGCCAATATGCCGTGGGCACCCGCATCCAACGCCATAGTGACGTAGTGAGAGTCAGGAATTGGGATGCGTATTATGGGCGCAACGCCGCTGAACTGGAAGGCAGCGATGAAGTCGGCGACCTCATCACGACCTCTTGGCGAGTGCTCCGTGTCGATGATTACGTAATCCAGCCCAAAGCTGGCGTAAGGCGTCGACCACCTGGGGTTCCGCCCAAGGCTGATCATGGTGCCATAGACGATGCCGCCGGAATTTACCTTCTCTTTAAGTTCTGCTCCGTTCATAAGTCCTCCCTTTACTATTGATAGATAGCTTTCACTCAGATACTCATAACTTGGAGTACATGCGAGACGCTATGATAGCTCTGTCCGAAAAATGATTGTATCGGCTTCGCACTGGCTGTCAAGGCGTGCACGTCCGAGGGCAACCGCTACGCTCCGCGGGTCAATCATCGGATTCGACAATGTCGGTCTGCCGACTCGGTGTCAACGCAGGTCCCCTCTTGTTTCCTACGACGAACCCCACAACTCCCACCAGCGCACCCACGCCCGTAACCCCAAACGAGTTGGCAACGCCTATCAGTCCACCCAACGGCCCGATAATGAACGCGCCACCGGAACCGGCGACATCCCACGCCTGCTGCAGCGTCGCCACCCCGGAGCTGCGTTCTCTGAGCGATACCCTGTCGATTGTTAAGGACTGTATCCCTGGCTGTATCAAGCCAAACCCGACGCCTGCAAGAAACCCTGCACCCCAGAGCATAGCCGGTATATTTGCGATGTTGAGAAGGAACATGGCACACGCCGTGAGCATTAGGCCCGGCACGATCACGGTCGCCCTACCGAAGCGGTCCGCCACAGGCCCCGAGAACATCATGCCAGCAATCGATGTTACAGACCAGACGGTGAAGTATAAGCCTGGGTTGCCTAGACCGCGCTCTTCGGCCAAGATTGGCAAAAAGGTATTAATAGGCGCGGTGGTAAAGGTATATGCCATGAATACGATGGCAGGGAAGAGTGCCGCCCTGGATATCAGTGGGACTGTTTCGGTTGGTGCGTCGGTGGATGCTTCGACAGGCGGTGATACTCTGGCAGATGATAGGCGAGATGCCAGCAGCGCGGCCATCAAAGCAGAGCTACATGAAAACATGAAAGCGTACTTGAACCCGGCGAAGCCCAGTATCAGGGAGGCCACCACAGGCGCATACAGGAACGCCACATTGATGGACGCCCCCATGTAGGACATGGCCTCTGCCCTGCGGTGCGCGGGAGCCAGGTTGGCGACGATTGTGCTGGTCGCTACGGGAGCCATGGCAATGCCTATACCTTGACCCATTCGTATCGGAACAAGCCACCATGGGCCGGGAGAGACTATGTACAGCAGGGACCCAATTGCGATTATTACTGTGCCGATAATGGCAATTTGCTTGGCCCCAAACTTATACACCCACCGACCTGCAAAGGGGCGAATGAACATGGCAACCAGTCCGAACGACCCGATGATTATGCCCAGTTGCCATTCCTGGCCGCCCTGGTGCAGAACGTAGGATGGAACGATGGTGATGAGAGAGGTATAGCCAGCGAACATGAAATGGCCGACGAGCATATTGAGTACGAAATCGACGGTCCATAAACTGTTCGCCTGGCCGGGAGCCT
>CAUZQF010000341.1:0-2668 GCA_963581905.1 Dehalococcoidia bacterium | reverse complement strand
GTCCTTCGGGTTTGAACTGAGGCTCTTTGCATTATAAGCTACTCTGCCTTCTTTACGGCGTGTCCTCCAAATTGGTTTCTCATCGCCGCCAATAACTTCGCTCCAAAGGGCTGCTCCTGCCTGGACCCAAAGCGTGCCTGCAGCGATAGGGCAATGACAGGAATCTGAATCCCCAACTCTATCGATTCGTCTACAGTCCAGCGTCCTTCGCCTGAATCATCCACGTAGGCTTGCAGACTTTCAAGGTTCGCGTCCTCTTCAAGGGCAGCCGCCGTCAGGTCCAACAACTAGGAGCGAACGACGCTTCCATGCCGCCAAATCTGGGATATCTGAGCCAGGTCCAGATTCAGCTCTTCCTTGGCCTGCATGAGCTCAAAGCCTTCAGCGTACGCCTGCATCAAACCATATTACACGCCGTTATGCACCATCTTAACAAAGTGCCCTGATCCAGCTGGCCCAACGTGGCCGTAGCCCGTGTCGGCAGAAGGAGCCAGTGTCTTAAATATCGGCTCAAGCCTCTGAACGCTCTCCGTATCGCCGCCGACCATCAGGCTGTAGCCCTCGGCCAATCCCCATATTCCGCCGCTGGTGCCGCATCGATGAAAGACAGGCCTTTTTCCTTCAGAGCAGTAGCGCGACGAATGCTGTCCTTATAATTGGCGTTGCCACCATCGAGCACTGTATCTCCTGGCGACAGCAGGTAGGCCAGCTGATTGATGGCCGATTCGGTGATTTCGCCAGCAGGCAACATGACCCAGACGGCCCTGGGTGACGATAGGCGAGAAACGAGGTCGGCCAGCGAGGCCACGGCTTCTCCACCTGAGTTGACCACACCATCACGGGCTTCCTCGCTAGGATCGAAGGCCACGATCTTGTGGCCGCCATTTATCAGGCGTTGGGCCATATTACCGCCCATGCGTCCAAGTCCAACCGTTCCAAGTTCCATTGCGCTACCCTCCTGATGCGACTCATTATAGATATTGTCCCAGAATTGCTCACAGCAGCATAGGCCGTACTGGACGATGCGCAATGAAGCTCTGATGGATCAGACGGCAACATGGGTCTAGTTAGTCAGATGGGAGTGCGGGGCCTATCGATTCAACTGGATATCGAGGTTACGATTTGCGTAATTGACGTAGCGATGTCAGGGCTTAAAATAACCCTGGCGGCGCGGCGACCCTGAGCAACAAGCGCCACTAGATCGACCGATGCCTGGGCATCTGCCAGCACACCGAAACTGAAATCGAGACCTGGTATTGCGATGTCTTTTTCGTGAGGCGCGGTGATTTGCAGGAACAGGCCCGTGTCAGGCCCGCCTTTGTGTAGCTGCCCCGTGGAGTGAAGAAACCTGGGTCCGTAACCCAGAGTTGTGGCTATATTATATCGCTGCATTACTGCTTCTCGAAGCGAGTGGAATCCGGCGTCGGTCTCGGGGGTCTGCTCGACGTAGGCCATTACGGCAAGGTAATCGCCGGGCTTTGCTTGGGAGAGCATCTCTCGAAGGGATCCAAGATCCTCTAGCCCAGGTTTTACGCCACTGGAGCGATAGTCTGACAGAACCTTGTCCGTCATATCTTTGGCCTGTTGCACATTGGGCTGGTCGAAGGGTTGAATTCCCAAAACTGCGCCAGCCACGGCCGTCGCAAACTCCCCACGGAAGAATTCGGCGGCAATGTCGTAGGCGTCACTCAGGTCGAAGTGGACGACAGGATGGCCTGCATCTTCCAGAACTCTCAACTTGGCATCGGCCTCAGCGTTGTTGTCGCCTGCCATTCGCAGATGCACAAAAAGCCGATCGTTGCCATAGGCCTCTGGCCTGAGAAGCGGCTCGTCGGCTACAGGAACGATGCCCTTGCCCTCTTTGCCTGTGCTCTCCGCCAGCAGCTGTTCCGCCCACAGTCCAAAACCAGAGATACTTGGCGATGCCACCAGGGTGAGCTTGTCCCGGCCTTGCGCTGCCATGACTGCCATGGTCGCACCCAATACGGCTCCCGGGTTTTCTCTGAGAGCTACCTCTGGGCTACACTGCGAGGCCATTTCGTCGAATCCCTGGATGAGCCTGTTCAGGTCCATGCCGGCCATCGCTGCGGGCACCAGGCCAAAGAAGGAGTGTACGGAGTAGCGTCCGCCAATGTCCGACGGGTTTATGAATGCCTTTCGAAAGCCGTCGCGCTCAGCCAGGGCTTCCAGCGCCGAGCCAGCATCAGTAACCGCGACGAAGTAGCTGCCGGCTTCTTCTTGGCCCACCGCGGAATCCACAAGAGCCCTGAAGTAGCGGTAAAGAGTGTTCGACTCGATGGTTCCGCCGGATTTGGATGAGACTATGAACAGAGACTTAGCAGGATCAATGGCCTGACTCACCGAGCGAATCCAGGCGGGCACTGTGGAGTCTAGGACGATGAGCTCTGGATGTCCCGGCGAGCTGCCGATCACCTGTCGCAGCACTTCGGGGCCGAGGCTGCTTCCGCCCATACCAAGAAGGACGATGTGCCTTAGTCCAGCTGCCTTTACGTCGTTCGCAACCTTGGTGAGGGATTCGACCTGAGTCAGCATGTAACTGGTTACATCAAGCCAACCCAGGCGGTCAGTGATCTCAGTAGGGTCGGCCTTCCATATCGTGTGATCCTTCGCCCATATGCGACGTACCACATCAGTCTGTTCGAGCTGA
>CAUZQF010000340.1:0-2670 GCA_963581905.1 Dehalococcoidia bacterium | reverse complement strand
CTGAACCTGGCACTGTCATTCAGATCGATATACGTGACAGGCCTGTTGATGCGAAAGTAATAGAATTGCCCTTTTATTCACGGAGAAGAAGCGAATGAATCCAACAAATTTGAAATACTCAGAAGAGCACGAATGGGTCCTGGTTGAGTCTGATACAAAGGTCCTGGTAGGAATAACCGAATTTGCCGCAGAAAGCCTGGGCGACGTGGTCTTTGTTGATTTGCCTGAGGTAGGCGGAGACGTCGGACAAGCAGAGAAGATGGGCGAGGTCGAGTCGGTTAAGGCCGTCTCAGACCTCTACTCTCCAGTCAGCGGCAAGATCACCGAGCGCAACGAGCAGGTGATGGACAAGCCTCAGCTCGTCAACGACTCCCCGTTTGAGGCAGGCTGGATGATTCGGGTTGAGTTGAGTGATCCCAGTCAACTGGAAAAGCTATTGTCCGCTGAACAGTACGAATCCTTCCTGGCAGCCCAGGACTGATCCAGATAAGCCTATGGATTCCAATGGATTCGTTTCTCCATACAGCCCCAATACGGATAGCGACAGACGGCAGATGCTCGACGCCATCGGCGTGGATTCCGTCGATGAGCTTTTCCTGGATATACCTGAGGCTAGCCGAAATCCTCCCCTGAATCTCGCTCCACCTAAGTCTGAAATGGAGCTTCTGCGATACACGGAAGAGTTGGCAGCTATGAACGCGGTTCCCGGAGATTACGCCTGTTTTCTCGGGGCTGGCGCATACAGGCACCACGTTCCAGCCATCGTTCGGCAGTTGACTGGCCGTAGCGAATATGTCACCTCTTACACCCCGTATCAGCCGGAAGTATCCCAGGGCACACTGCAGACAGAGTTTGAATTTCAGACACTTTGCGCCCAGCTTACGGGGATGGACGTGGCAAATGCCGGCATGTATGACGGCGCGACGTCTCTGGCAGAAGGCGCACTGATGGCAGTCCGCATTAATGGCGGCAGGAGGGTCGCTGTTCTGGACAGCGTATCTCCTACCTACGTCAGGGTTTTGGAGACCTACACTCGATCCCAAGGCATTGAAATAGACATTGTTTCTAGTGATGATTTGATATTAGCTGAAGGTACTGCCTGCCTACTGGTACAGCAGCCCAATTTCTTTGGCTATATGCAAGACATGCAGGCCCTGTCCGATAAGGTACATGCTCAGGGCGCGCTCTTCGTCGTTTACGCCGATCCGGTATCCATGGCCATGTTCAAGCCGCCCGCCGACTACGATGCGGACATTGTGGCGTCGGAAGGTCAGGCGCTGGGTGTGGCTCCGACCTTTGGCGGCCCGTACGTGGGCATCTTCGCCTGCAAGCAGCAGCACATTCGTCAGATGCCTGGCCGCATCGTCGGTCGAACGGTTGACACCGAGGGCAGGCTGGCATACGTCTTAACGCTGCAAACGCGCGAGCAGCACATCCGAAGGGAGCGGGCCACCTCCAACATATGTACGTCGGTGGCACTCATTGCCCTGATGTCCACAGTCTTCATGGCGGCCAACGGCAAGAAAGGCATGCGCCATCTGGCCGAGCTGACTTACCACAAGGCCCACTACCTGGCGTCCTTGATCGAGAAGATTCCCGGATACTCTCTGCCCATAAAAGATACCTTCTTTCAGGAATTTGTCGTGCAGTGCCCAGGATCACCTTCGGACATAAACGAGAAGCTGCTTTCAAAGAAGATCATTGGCGGACTGGATATCAGCGATCAGATCCCCAATGCAATGCTAGTCTGCGCCACAGAGGTGAACTCCCGCCAGGAGATCGAAGACTTCGCTCAGGCTCTGGCCGAGGTGGTTAGCTAATGGCTTCCAATAACGAACTCCAACAGAGGCACGAGGATAGCCGGCGCAAGTTGCTGATGGACCGAAGCGTTCCTGGCAGGATGGGCGTCAGTCTGCCTCCCAACGACGTTCCGGAGCAGCCCTTGCCGGACTCTGACATGCTACGCAGCGAGATAGACTTCCCTGAGGTCACTGAGGGGGAGATAGTTCGCTATTTTTCCCAGCTAAGCCAGTTCAATTTCTCCATTGACCACAACTTCTACCCCTTGGGCAGCTGTACCATGAAGTACAACCCCAAGGTCAACGATGAGGTTGCTGGCATGCGGGGCTTTACAGACATACACCCGCTCCAGCCGGAGAGCACAGTGCAGGGTGCATTGAAGCTGATGTGGGAACTTCAGGAATACCTAGCTGAAATTACAGGCATGGCCGGGGTGTCACTGGCGCCAATGGCTGGTGCAGACGGCGAGCTGGCCGGGATGCTCATGGCGCGGGCATATCATCTGGAGCGTGTCGATACCAAACGCACCAAAGTGCTAATTCCGGACAGTGCACACGGGACGAATCCTGCGACAGCCACAATGTCTGGGTTCCAAGTCATCACTTTGCCGTCTGATTCAAGAGGTGACACCGACTTGGATGCTCTTCGGGACTCGGTGGGCGACGACCTGGCAGCGCTAATGATTACACTTCCCAGTACGCTGGGCCTTTTCGACAGCAACATCGATCAGGTTATCAAGATCGTGCGAGACGCTGGCGGCATTGTGTACGGCGATGGCGCGAACTTGAACGCGCTGCTTGGCCGGGTGCGCATGGGCGACTTGGGCTTTGATGTAATGCATTCCAATCTGCACAAGACCTTTACTCAGCC
>CAUZQF010000339.1:0-2681 GCA_963581905.1 Dehalococcoidia bacterium | reverse complement strand
TGGCTGACGACCCCGTCACTAAGGCCCTACAGCCAGCGTTGGACATTGTATCCTCCATAGCGGGCGAATCCAGAAGTGAAAAGCTATCCTCGACCTCGCTAATGGACTGGTCTGTGCAGCAGGGCGTTCTCCAGATGCGCGAGGCCTGGGAGACAGCGAAGGACTGGATCGACAGTGTGAACCCTCGCTTCGCCATGTACGTGGCGGAAGGCTATTCGCTGGGCCGATCGATAACCGACGCAGATGTCGAAGAAGCTCAGGCCGCAAGAGGCAAGATCGTTTCCCGAATGGAGCTATTGCTTTCCGACGGCACTTTCGTATGTCTTCCGACGACCGTGTCACCCGCTCCACTAAAGGGCGAGCGAATGTCTGAACGCCTTGACGTTCGATCCCGCAACACGGCGCTAACCTGCATCGCTGGCACTATCGGTGCGCCGCAGATTAGCCTCCCGCTGGGCGAGGTCGACGGCCTCCCTGTTGGCCTGTCGATCATAGGAGCCAGGGGCAGCGACGAGGCGCTCATAAAATTTGCTGCCGATATCGCAGAGTCTATGGCCTCCTAAATTCTGCAGCTTATAAGCCCGCATGCAATGACAACCAATATTTTAAGTATTTTTTTCGTTGGCAATAGCAGACTGATAATTCAGTAGAGGTAGGTTATGAGCGATTATCTAGACAAGCTTTCCCAGTTCGCAGCTAAGACGAGTTTCGAAGACCTGAGTCCAGAGGCTGTTGAGGCGGTCAAAGATGTCATTTTGGACACCATCGGCGCCATGCTGGCTGGCAGCAGACTGCCCGAAAACAGGGCTCTAGCTGAAACTCTCTCAGCGCGATCTGGACCGGCGACAGCGACCATAATCGGCCGCGAGTTCATGGCCGAGCCGATGATGGCAACCCTGGTCAATGCGACTGAGGGTGTGGCCCTTGAAGTGGACGAGGGCAATCGTTTTGGTGGTGGGCATCCGTCGATTCATACCATACCTGGCGCAATTGCCTTCGCAGAGGAGATGGGGCTTTCTGGGCAGAAGTTGATAGAGGCCGCGCTGGTTGGTTACGAGGTCTGCTCGCGTTTGGGCGGCGCTACTAAGCCCAGGCTGCATGTCCATTCGCATGGCTTGTGGGGAACGATGGGCACGGCGACGGCTGTGGCAAAGCTTAGCGGGTTCGATGCTGATCAGATCAAGCATGTCATTAACCTGTCAGCCTCCATGAGTCCAGCCAACACCTGGACGCCCGCCTTCGAAGGAGCAACCGTCCGCAATCTTTACCCGGGCCGGTCGGGATTCCAAGGCATACTAGCTGTGCACCTCTCCCGCTGTGGCTTCACAGCACTGGCAGACGGCCCTTCGGATGTCTACGAAAAGATACTGGCGGACAGCTTCGACCAGAAGCAGGTTGTCGACGGACTTGGAGGCGAATACCGCATCCAGCAGAACTATTTCAAGATGTACGCCTGCTGTCGTCTGAACCACCCTTCTGTTGAGGCCGTCATGGACGCCCGTCAACAGCAGGACTTCAGTGCAACCGAAGTGGACTCGATAGAAATCGACGTCCCTTCACCTATCCTGGCAGGCATGTTTGGCGAGTACCCAGACAACATGCTGGCAGCCAAATTCAACGTTCCGTACGCTGTATCGGCCCTGGTGGTGAAGGGAGAGGCCAGGCTGGACGCATTCTATCCTGACACGATACAGGACGACCGCGTACAGGAGCTGGCTTCCAGAGTGCGGGTCAACATGGGAGACAGACCAGTCTCCCCTATCAACGAGGGGCCGCTGGCAGTTGCCACTGTGAAGCTCAGGGACGGCAGAGAAATCAAAGGACGGACAGCTTCCAGCCTGCGGGGCGACTACGGGAACAGGATTTCCAAGGATGAGGTTGTGGAAAAGTTCCACTACCTCGCCGGGGACATTCTGGGACGGGCCAGGGCCAATGATGTGGTCAACGCTGTGGTCAGACTGGATAGCATGGCCGACATTCGAGAGCTGACCTCCCTGGTGGGCGGTCCCACGTCTGGATTGAGCGCATGATTGCTGATGATACTTCAATAGGGGCCATCGGCCTTCTGGAGGCCATCTACTCCCAGAGGGCCACCAGGCATTTTTCGACAAGGCCAGTATCCTCTGACGACGTAACGACTATTTTGAAGGCCGCGGTCAGGGCTCCCAGCGGCGGCAACAGGCAGCCCTGGCGATTCGTCGTCATACGTGACAGCGAGACCAAACGCCGACTGGGCGAGTGGTATCTGAGCGCATGGATGGCGACTGTCGAAGAGTCGTTGCGCAGCCAGGAGGCCTATAGATCAGGTGAAGACCTTGGCAAGGGAATGGCAGACATACCCGTAGTCATATTAGCCTGCATCGATCAGGACTTAGGGTTCGGAGGGCTATCGACGGTGACAGAGGGAGCGTCGGTATATCCTGCCGTTCAGAACCTGCTTCTCACCGCTCGTTCCCTGGGCCTGGGCACAGTGCTAACTACATTGCACACCCTTCACGAGCAGGAAATAAAAGACCTTCTTGGCATTCCCGAGAGAATTCATACGGTTGCCCTAACACCCCTAGGCTATCCGGCGGAGGGCGAAGGCTTCGGTGGCAGCAGGCGAAAGCCTATACACGAGGTCACCTATTACGACAGGTGGGGCACCTCCGAGGAGACAACGTCTCAATGATCGACCTGTC
>CAUZQF010000338.1:0-2696 GCA_963581905.1 Dehalococcoidia bacterium | reverse complement strand
CTTCGATCTCCTCATCGATCGACGTGAGGTCGTCTTCGGTCACGACACCCTCTTCGATGGCCAGAGCTTTCAATCTTTCAATCGGGTCTTTCTCGAGAAACTCCTCCACCTCTGACGAGTCGCGGTACTGAGCGGGGTCAGCAATGGAGTGTCCTTTTTGGCGATACGTCATGGCCTCCAGGAACACGGGACCGCTGCCGGAGCGCAATCGCTTCAGCGCCTCCTGAGTGGCCTCATGAACAGCGACTACGTCGTTGCCATCGATCTGCGCAGCCGGAATCTTGTATGCCTCAGCAGCCAGATAGATGTCGCGTCCGCCGGCGTGGGCCTGATCGATGTGCGTGCCCATGCCGTACAGGTTGTTCTCCAGGAAAAATAAGACGGGTAGACTCCATAAGGACGCTAGGTTCATGGCTTCGTGGAACTCGCCTTCGTTCACCGCGCCATCACCGAAGAAGCAGGCCGTTACCGAGTCTTCCCCTCGATACTTGCTGGCCAATGCCAGGCCGACGGCTATAGGCAGGTGCGCCGCAACTATGGCGTGACCTCCCATGAAATTCTTGGATGCGTCGAACAGGTGCATGGAGCCGCCCTTGCCGCCGCTGGTGCCGGTGGCCTTGCCGCATAGCTCAGCCATGCATGCCTTGGGATCGACTCCGCGGGCCAGGGCGTGACCGTGGTCTCGGTAGTGAGTGATGACGTAGTCTTTGGGTTCCAGAGCAGAGATTGCGCCAGCAGCAATGGCCTCTTCTCCGATGTACAGGTGCATGAATCCGCGGATCTTACCCTGCAAGTAAAGACGGCCAGCCGCCTCCTCGAACTTGCGGATCAAGACCATGCGTCTGTAGTACTCGTAGACCTTCTGTTTATCCAGGTTAAGCGCCACTCTCATACCCTACTGTTCTCTTGAATACATGCCTTCTAACTGCCAATGCAATCAAAGCCTTCGAATACCTGTCACCTTAAGATATAAACACCCAGTGCCTGTAACAAAAGGCAATGCTTGAAATATAAAATCAAACGTGGATGGCCTTGTCGTCGGCGTCCAGCGCGGCCTCTTTGATGGCCTCGGAGATGCTGGGGTGCGGATGCACCAGCCAACCTAGCTCCGTAGTAGTGCCCTCCAGCAGTCTGGATAGGCTCACCTCGCCCAGAAGCTCAGTCACCTCAGTGCCAATCATGTGAGCACCGATAACCTCACCAACCTCTTCGTCGATCACCAGTTTAATCATGCCATCAGTGTCGCCCAATGCCAGGGCCTTGCCGCTGGCCATGAGCGGGAACTTGCCTATTTTGACCTTATGCCCCTGCTCCTCGGCCTGAGCCTCCGTTAGGCCAAAGCTGGCCACCTGAGGTCGGCAATAAGTTGCCTTGGGCATCATTAGGTAATCCAGAGGTGGCGGATTCAGACCGGCAATCGTCTCTGCCGCCGTCACCGCCTGCGCAGACGCCGCGTGCGCCAGGAGCAGCTTTCCTGTTACGTCGCCGATGGCGTATACGCCTGCCACGTTGGTCTGCATGCCGTCGTCCACCCGAATGAAGCTGCGGTCCATCTCCAGGTCCAGCGACTCCAGGCCCAGACCGGTCGTGTTGGCCTGAATGCCTATGGCAACCAACACCTTGTTGCACTCGATGGACGTGGTCTTACCGGCGCTGTCCTCCAGGTTTACCACGGCTACGCCACTGTTGACCTTCACGTCCGAGACCTTTGTACCCGTCATGAACTTGAGCCTGCGTTTCTTGAACGAGCGCTCCAGCTGTCGGCTGATCTCTTCGTCTTCCAGAGGCACTAGCCGGGGAAGCATCTCTACAATGGTAACCTCGGAGCCGTAGGAGTGGTAGATGTCGGCGAACTCGACTCCTATGGGCCCGCCGCCCACGATTACGATACGGGCAGGCACCTCTTTGAGCACCACCGCCTCGCGATAGGTTAATATCGTTTCGCCGTCCACATCAATGCCAGGCACGTGGATAGGGCGCCCGCCCGTAGCAATGATGATGTTGTCGGCGGTAATAGTGTGGGGCTCCGCACACTGTATCTCGATGGTGGAGCCGTCCTTGATAACCGCCGCGCCCTCAATTTGAGTAACCTTGTTCTTCTTCAGCAGAAAGTCTACGCCGGTGGTAAGACGTCGCACGACCTTGCGGCTGCGGTCCACGGCGTTGCCATAGTCGAATTGCAGGTTGTCGAAGCTGATGCCGAACTCGTCGGCCCGCTTCATGAGCTCCAGGACCTCAGCGTTGCGAAGCAGCGACTTGGTGGGAATGCAGCCCCAGTTGAGGCAGACTCCACCGGTGTCGTCCCGCTCGATGATGGCCGTCTTGAGGCCGAGCTGGGCTGCGCGAATTGCGGCAACATACCCGCCGGGGCCAGAGCCTATTACAGCGACATCGTAATCTGCCAATCGAATACCCCCAATTAGTTACGTCGGGCTGGGATGCGAAGTTCCCCGAAAGTGCTCTCCTGTTGAGGTGCAATAAAGGACGGATAAGTCCCGATAATTCTACACTATCGATATTCCCGCAATATAGTGCTGTACGGGCTTTGTGTTGGGGAAACCTGTGGTGCCTGTAGTGCAGGGCGGGCAAGGCGAGTTATATAGTGATAGGGGCGGACGGGGCAGTGACGCGCCGCGCCGGGCATATCGGCCTGGGTAGAACTATCTTGGCTAGGACAGGGGGCTTACAGGGCTAAA
>CAUZQF010000337.1:0-2717 GCA_963581905.1 Dehalococcoidia bacterium | reverse complement strand
TGTATAAACGACAGGCATTCGAGTCTCTATGCCGTTGTGGCCTCCGCACACCGTTTCGATAGTGTTCCCCGAAAGCTTAACGTCCTTGTACGTAGTGTATTCGTCGGTGGCAGTGGTGCTCAGGGAACCATTGACCAGCGCTTCTTGGAGAGCGTCCCGGTCGGCCTCGAACTTGATGGCAGGGTAGGTGTGTATCGCCGTGCCCTCTGGCTGCTTGTAGTGGTCGCTGGTGAAATGAAGGTAGTTGTGGAGCGCCTCGCCGTAGATAGGCTGTTGATTGCTCCGCGCTTCTGCGATGGCCCAAGCACCCTCTTTAGCTGTCGTATGAACAAAGTAGATCGCCGTTTCGGTGTGCTTGGCTAGACGAACAATCTTTCGAAAGGCTATGTCTTCGGAGATGTTGTTGTGAACGAGATGTAGGTTGTAGCCCTGGTCACTGCCCTCTCGCTTTAATTTGTTTTCCATGAATTTCACGATGTCGTCATCTTCGGCGTGCACTGCCATGATTCCGCCCTGTTTGCCCACCTCTTCGAAGATCGCCCAGAGATGACCGTAACCAACTTTGGAGGCGAACGTCGTGAAGATTTTGAAGCTGGCAACGCCGGACTGAATCGCTTCACCAATCTCACCAATGGTTTCGGCAGGCACCTCGCCGGCTAATGTGTAATGAAAAGAAAAGTCCGTGTAGGAGTGGCCTTTGAAAACGTCTCTTCGGCTGTCAAGGCGATTCATGATGGAATTGCCTGACTGGTCTCCTGTCTCCGTTCCGGGCATGCCGCCAGCGAAGTCTATGAACGTCGTTACGCCACCGAATGCGGCCGCACGACTTGCAGCCTCAGGAGATTGCGTCATCACACCCGGCCGACCGGCCCACGCCTCCGAGACAGATGTCGCGATGTGAGTGTGAGGCTCTACGCCGCCGGGCAGTACGTACTTTCCCGCAGCGTCTATTGTTCGATGAGCCTCCAATTCAATAGCACTGCGCTCCGCAACCAGCACGATTCTTCCGCCCTCAATGCCGACATCAAAATCGCCAGCGCCGCTGGGCGTTACAACTTGACCACCTTTGATTAGCAGGTCCAACATACTTTATCACCTGGCAAAGAATATTCGTCGAGACGCAGATAGTTCTCAACGAAAGTGAGCAAAGTCAATCACATATGGCCTTGAAGGTCAAAGCAAGGCTATTTACTGCAATAGGAGGGTGAAGACAACGCTGCGAATTGATATCATGCCTGTCGGCACTAGGGATTGTATTCAGCTGCGAGGAGACCCGCGAATCAGAGAGCCAGTTTCAAATTATCGATGGGTCGTAATGGGTGTCTGGTTCACGTCGGCCGTCACCGCCTTCATGATCTCCAATACACTTGGCGTACTGCTTCCATCCATCAGCGCCGAATTAGACCTTTCTCCTAGCGAACAGGGCCTGTTGGGCTCCGCGACGTTCTGGGGAAATCTGATTCTGGCTATCCCTTTGAGTTGGTGGGTATCAAAGTTCAGACCCAAGATGTTGACATTCGTCACACTTTTGCTTGGAACGGCTTTCATCTTCGTGCAGGCGATCGCTCCGCTGTTCCTTCTCTTGTTTTTGGGACGACTTGGTTTCGGAATAACGATTTTGGTCAGAGAGCCGGCCAGGGCACACCTTATCAGACAGTGGTTTTCCGCAGATGAGGCCGTGATAGTTAACGGTTTTGCGAACATGCTCTTCGGCATCGTGGTGGGTGGCGGCCTGGTCCTAACGCCGATTCTACTAGGCTACCTGGAGAACGATTGGAGGGTGGTTCTCTATGTCTACACAGGCATATTTTCCACATTGGCCTTTGTATGGATTGTCCTGGGTAGGGAACGCCCGGTGGACAGTCGAGCTGTTCCAGAGGAGGAGTTCCATGGAAATTTACTCAAGTCGACCCTTGCCTATCGGGACATCTGGATAGCCGGGCTTGGATTTGCCGGGGCGACTATGTCCTTCGCGGCATTCATAAATTTCTATCCGACTCTGATGCTAAGCGAGTACCAGATTCCTCTCCGGTGGTCTGGCGGCATATTAGCCCTAGGTATTTTCATGGGAGGTCCCTCAGGGCTTCTGGTCAGCTACTACGTTTCCAGGACGGGCAAGCGCAGACGCATCCTTCAAGCATTCGGACTGTTGATGGTGTTGAGCTACATCGGCATGACGAATACCAGCTCCCTGCCGCTGCTGTTCTTCTTTAATTTCCTGAACGGCATCAGCTGGGGCTTCTTTCCCATTCTGTACTCGGTACCTTTTGTGCTCAAGAACATTCGCACCAGAGAGGTTGCGATCGCTGTCTCTTTCATCACTTTTGCCCTGTCATTTGGCTCCATATTCGGGTCAATTTTGACGGGCTATATTCAAGAGGTGACTGGAGATCTGCAGCAAGCTCTGCTGCTTATTAGCTTCACGGGCATCACACTAACCATCGCGGGGTCTCTGCTTCGCCTGCCTGGGACAACGGTCAGCGAGGCGACACACGCTGAAGGTAAGTCAACTTCTTAGTCATAGAGATGCTTGAGACTGCAGAACGGCTTTGTCTGCATACAAAGCGGGCGACCCTATTGGGTGGTCAAGGACAGGTCGATCATTGAGACGTTGTCTCCTCGGAGGTGCCCCACCTGTCGTAATAGGTGACCTCGTGTATAGGCTTTCGCCTGCTGCCACCGAAGCCTTCGCCCTCCGCCGGATAGCCTAGGGGTGT
>CAUZQF010000336.1:0-2726 GCA_963581905.1 Dehalococcoidia bacterium | reverse complement strand
GTTCGGCTTCGATTACCTCCGGGACAACATGGTCGTTGATCCCTCACAGAGGTCGCAGCAGCAGCGTCGGGCGTTCGCCATCGTCGACGAGGTGGACAACATTCTGATAGACGAGGCCAGGACGCCGCTAATCATTAGCGGTCCGGCTCCTCAATCGCCCAGCGAGTACCAGCAGTACGCTCGTCTTGTGCCGAACCTTCAGAACGAAGAAGACTACACCATTGACGAAAAGCATCGCACCGCAGCGCTAACCAACGAGGGCATCACTAAGCTTGAGACGCTGCTTCAAATTGAAAACATCTACGACCCGGAGCATTTCGAGAAGGCCCACTACGTTGAAAATGCCCTGAAGGCGCAGGCGATCTTTTTGAAAGATCGTGAATACGTCGTTCAAAACAAAGAGGTTGTCATTGTTGACGAGTTTACCGGCAGGCTAATGGAAGGCCGACGGTACTCAGATGGGCTGCATCAGGCCATTGAGGCTAAAGAGAATGTATCTATCCAGCGGGAGTCCATCACCTACGCCACCATTACCTTGCAGAACTACTTTCGGCTCTACACCAAGCTGGCGGGAATGACCGGTACGGCTTCCACCGAAGCTGAGGAGTTCTTCAAAATCTACAAGCTGGAAGTGGTGGAGATACCAACCAACAAGCCCATGATTCGCGATGACGGGCGAGACCTGATTTATAAGGACCAGGCTTCCAAGTATCGCGCCGTCGTAAACGAGATCAAGGCGCGGCACGAAAAAGGACAGCCCGTACTGGTGGGCACCACAGACATTGACCGGTCAGAAGAGCTCAGTGCCATGTTGCGCAAGGCGGGAGTGCCTCACGAGGTGCTGAACGCCAAGCAGCATGAGAGCGAGGCCACGATTGTCGCTCAGGCTGGCAGGCCCGGCGCTGTCACGGTGGCCACGAACATGGCGGGTCGCGGCACGGACATCATCCTCGGCGGCAATCCAGAGGCTCTGGACGTAGCACTCACCAAGGATGAGTGGCAGGCGGACCATGACAGAATTCTGGACATGGGTGGCCTGTT
Organism: Dehalococcoidia bacterium; assembly: GCA_963581905.1. Lineage (GTDB taxonomy): Bacteria > Chloroflexota > Dehalococcoidia > Lucifugimonadales > JADFKI01 > Casp-Chloro-G4. Next base: position 1,685 of record CAUZQF010000336.1, on the reverse strand, counting down.
TATTCTTGGCACGGAACGCCACGAAGCTCGGCGTATTGACAACCAGCTTCGAGGTAGGGCGGGACGTCAGGGCGACCCTGGCGAATCTCGATTCTACGTAGCCCTCGATGATGACCTGATGCGTCGATTTGGTGGCGACACTATCAAGCGATTCATGGACTGGGCCCTGGAGGACGATACGCCTGTGGAGAGCAAGGCCATAAGCAAGGCCATCGAAAACGCTCAGGTAAAGACAGAGGCCTATCACTTCGACATTCGCAAGCACCTTGTGGACTACGACGACGTGGTCAACACGCATCGAGACGTGATCTACGGAGAGCGTGAGAAGGTCCTGGGCGGCGCCGACGTGAAGGCCAACATTCAGTCCATGGTTGGAGAGGCCATACGCGAGACCATCCAAAACCATATGGTTGGCAGCATTCCGGAGAATTGGGATACCGATAATCTGGTGAAGGAATTGGGCGGCATGTTGCCCCTGTCACCGGAGCTATCCGATCCAGATGAGCTCATGGACTACGCCTACGAAGAGGTCGAGGACATGGCCTTGGACCACGCCGAGATGCTCTACTGCACGCTGGAGTCCGGCTTCACACCAGAGGAAATGCGCTCCCTGGAGCGGCAGGTAATGCTTAGGGTTGTCGATTCTCACTGGGTGCAACATCTCACCTCTATGGAGAACCTGCGCCAGGGAATTGGCCTTGAGGCCTTTGGTCAACGCGACCCACTGGTTATGTACAAGAAGAAAGGGCACGAGGAGTTTGTCACTCTGCAGTCCCGCATTCAAAAAGACATCGTGTACACCATATACCATCTGGGGAATGTGGTGCAGCAACCAGACGACGCTGACAATGGCAAAAGCAACAAACAAGCGCGCAAGGCCGTCGTTCGTAACTCAGCGGCAAACAAGAGCGTCATGGAAAACGTGATAAACAATAATCGCGAGGCAGTGACATCTGGAGCCCCGAAGGTTGGGCGCAACTCCGTTTGTCCCTGTGGCAGCGGCAAGAAATACAAGCGGTGCCACGGATCGTAGCCTGAACGTTCTGTCTCAGTCAGAAATTCGAACCTGACAGGCATCAACAAGAAATACTGGCCAACAATAACAGTTTCGAGAATGTGTGGCCCACAGTGAAAATCCAAAATAGGATTGCCTACAACTACCTTCTTAAAAGCGTGTGGCCCATAGTGAAAATGCAAAACAATGAATAATGGGCAGATAGCAGAAATATTCGAGAGCATCGCCGGCCTTCTTGAGATGAGGGGCGACAAGGTGTTCACTATACGTGCTTACCAAAAGGCTGCGCGAACCATCGAGCGCCTTCCAACCGAGCTAGACCACATGGTCCGGGAAGAACAGAACCTCCAGGAGATACCGGGCATAGGTAAAGCCATCTCTGAAAAGATCACTGAGATGGTGAACACTGAGAATCTGGTCTACTACGACAAGCTCAAAGCTGAGTTTCCTGAGGGAATATTGGACGTCATGCAGGTGCCTGGACTGGGACCCAAGACCGTTGGCAGGCTTTGGAAGGAGCTGGATGTCACCAGTATTTCAGATCTGGAAAAAGCCATTGAAAATGGCAGCTTGGCTGCACTGCCGAGGCTGGGGCAGAAGACAGCAGATAATATCTTGCGGCAGTTGCAGTTCCAGAGGACCAAGGGGCAGCGGATGCCAATGGCCAAGG
>CAUZQF010000335.1:0-2747 GCA_963581905.1 Dehalococcoidia bacterium | reverse complement strand
GTTCCCTGTTTTCAGCCCTGGCCTTCTCACCCAAGCTGATGAAATGTCTGGGATAGTTGGAGAATGACCGCTGAATGCCTTTGAACTAACTTTTCTTATATCCACGAAACTGTTTTTAGCAAGACGATTGTAACGCAGGAGGAAACGATGCAAATTGGAGTAGTATTCCCACAAACAGAGATTGGGTCTGACCCCGGCGCCCTTCGCGATTATGCCCAGTCAGCCGAAGGCCTTGGCTACCAGCACCTGCTGGCCTTCGACCACGTTCTGGGAGCAAATGCCGGAAGCCGTCCCGATTGGAGTGGCGCGTACCGCCACACTGACTCCTTCCATGAACCCTTCGTTCTCTTTGCCTACCTTGCTGGCCTGACTCAGACCCTCGAGTTCGTTTCAGGAATAATAATCCTACCCCAGAGGCAGACCGTACTGGTCGCAAAGCAGGCCGCTGCCCTGGACGTTCTGAGCAACGGTAGACTAAGGCTGGGTATAGGCATTGGCTGGAACCAGGTCGAATACGAAGCCCTGGGCGAGAACTTTCATAACAGGGGCCGCAGATCGGAGGAACAGATAGACGTAATGCGAAAACTCTGGACCAACGAACTCGTGACCTACGATGGCAAATGGCACAAGATTACCGACGCTGGCATCAACCCTCTGCCTGTGCAGAAGCCAATCCCAATTTGGTTCGGTGGCACTTCCGAGCCGGTAATGAAGCGTCTTGCCAGGATAGGGGACGGCTGGTTCCCACAGCGCTTCGGCCCTGATGAAGAAGGCCGCCGGAACATCGAAAGGCTCCACGCCTATGCGCGAGAGGCAGGTCGTGACCCCTCTGAGATTGGAATCGAAGCCAGAATCTCCATGAGTCAGGGCGACCCTGATGCGTGGGCAAATGAAGCAAGTGCCTGGAAAGAACTTGGTACTACCCATCTATCCGTCAACACAATGGGTGCGGGCCTAAAGTCTCCTCAAGACCACATAGATGCTATCAAGCAGTTCAAAGAATCAATAGAAGGAATCTAAGCAGTGTTACAAACCAGGCCAAAACTGCGACTGTGTTTATGGCGTCGAACTAAATGGAAAGTTAGTGCACGAACTGCTGTCCGACTGAAATTGTTTAATGAGCTGGTGGGCAGGAAGCGTGTCTTTCGATGCGAGTTCTGCCGCAATACTCAGTTTGAAAAACATACTACACAAGAGTGGGTTCGTTTGCATGTGGCCAGGCAGTGACGACCGAAGACTATATTCAGACTTTTAGGGTACGGGGCAATGGTTACTACGAGATGTAGTTAAGGCCGCGGCGTCTGCCATTCCGCCACCTCGGCTTTAGCTGATGATGAATCCGTTCGTGCGCTTCAACTCCGGATCGGGTTCGGGTTTTACCCACACTTTAATAGCATGCTTGCCATTTACCAGAGGCTAGCCCAGTAGTTCCCTCTCCTTGACCTCTAAGGTATACTGCCCCCAAAGGCAGGGTTATGACTTGCAGAAATAGAACCTAACGGCTGAGAGTACCATGGGACATGCAGGTCCGCGGTGCACCGTTGATAGGCGATTACAGGATCTCCTTATTGGAGGTGACCAATGCGCTGTCCGCTTTGCGACCGAGAGAATGCTGACACCGGATTCTTCTGCATATACTGCGGCGCGGAGCTGCACAATCTGGAGGATGAGGCCGACACGCTCGAGATTGGTCCGGACGCGCCGGAGCAGGAGCGGGTCATAGGAGATCTCACGCGAGATGTCCGTCAGCTCCAGAGGGAGATGCGCCAGGTGCTCTCCATCCTTTCTCTGCAGGATGACACGGCGGTCACCCGGCAGCCTGTGAGTCCTGGCCCCACCGTTGAGACGTGGCCTGCTCCCGAGGCATCAGTCTGGGAGCCCTCGCTCTGGGATCGGGTGGACTGGGAGCCGATCGTGGGCGGCAACTGGCTCGCGCGTATCGGGGTCGTGGCAATAGTAATCGGCACGGCGTTCTTCCTGAAACTGGCATTCGACAACAACTGGATCGGCGAGCCGGAGCGCGTGGTCCTGGGCATCCTGGGAGGTCTGGCCTTTCTCGGGGCCAGCCAGTACTGGCTGAGAAAGTATCCCGTCTACGCACAGGCCCTGGCCGGGGGCGGCATTGGCATCCTGTACCTCTCGATCTTCTCCGCCTTCGTCCTGTTCAGCCTGATAGGCTTCTATTCGGCCGTCGGGTTGCTTCTGCTCATAAGCTGCATCTCGGCCGCGCTGGCACTGCGACACGACTCGCTGGCGCTGGCGCTCATCGGCATCGCTGGCGCGTTAATGGCTCCCTTCATCCTCAGCGGGTTCGCGGATGGTGCGGACGCGAGGGCGCCCACCGGCCGGAGCCTTCAGCTGATCGCGTACATCATCGCGGTCGACCTGGGCGTGCTCGTCCTGTCGACCTTCAAAAACTGGCGATGGCTGACCCTGACGGCCCTGGTCGGCTCGCTGGCGGCGTACGGAGCCTGGTATGCCGAGTATAGCGATACCGTGGGGCACCTGACCTCCCAGGGTAGCATCACCATCATCTTCCTCATATTCGTGGCGGCGACGACGTTGTTCCACTTAGTCTGGCGACGGGCTCCCAAAGCTTACGACTTCACGCTGATGGTCGCCACCGCGTCGGCCTACTTTGGGATTAGCTACGGGCTTCTCTGGAATGACTTCCGAGATTGGATGGGGGGCTTCACACTGCTCCTGTCGCTGTTCTACGGCGGGATCGCCTACCTGGCCCTGCTGAG
>CAUZQF010000334.1:0-2752 GCA_963581905.1 Dehalococcoidia bacterium | reverse complement strand
CGGCTGCTTACCATGCGCAGCGCGACGCTGCTCGACGAGGGCCAGCCCTTCATTAAAGAGGCGTCCATGGCCAAGCTATTCGCGTCCCGGGCGGCAGTGGAGTTGTCAGACAAGGCTGTGCAGATTCACGGCGGCGTAGGCTACCTCGCTCCCACCACGGCGGAGCGCCTATATCGTGACGCCAAGGTCACCGAGATATACGAGGGCACCTCTGAGGTACAGCGACTCATCATCGCCCGCCAGATCCTGCAGTCTGACGTTCTCTAATAGCCGCTACACAATGTTGTAAGGCACATCGCAGACGGTTATCATTGCCTTGCCTGATTAAAGGCGAGGGACTATATGAGTTCGCGCCCTTCGACAGGTCCCGAGTTTGTCGAAGATGCTCGATGAAATCGGCACTCAGGGTGAACGTCACTATTTGCAAGACGTTAATGGTGACCTTTCATATCGTTCGTGGTGAGGCTGTCAAACCACAGGCCCGTAGCCACCCGTCGGCATGATTGCGAAGGCCACTCGAAAATTGGAGAATTCAAAAGTATGAACTGGATGCTGGAAAATGACAGCGGTCAGAGCCATGGCTCTCGACTACGAGAGCTAATCGACAGCGGCCGATCCCTATCGGTGCCCGGCGTGTACAACCCGCTTTCGGCAATGATGGCCCGGCGCATTGGGTTCGACGCACTGTACTTCTCCGGCGCGGCATTCTCCGCTAGCCTGGGTATACCGGACATTGGCCTGTTCACGCTGGACGAGCTTACGGTGGCCCTTCGCTGGATGGTCAAGGCCTCGAACATGCCCTTCATCGTGGACGCGGACACGGGCTTCGGTGAGGTACTGAACGTCGTGCGCACGGTCAAAGACCTGGAGGAGGCTGGTGCCGCTGCCATTCAGATCGAGGACCAGGTGCTGCCCAAGCGATGCGGACATCTGGACGGCAAGACGGTTATCTCCGCAGAGGCCTTCGCCGAGAAGATATCGGCCGCCGCTGGAGCGCGTAAGGATACGCTGATCGTCGCCCGCACCGACGTCCGCGCTATAGAGGGCATGGAGTCGGCGATTCAGCGAGGCATTATGTGCCGAGAGGCGGGCGCGGACATCATATTCCCCGAGGCCATGCAGTCCGAGGACGAGTTCCGCGCGTACGCCAAAGCCGTTGGCGGACCTATGCTGGCCAACATGACCGAGTTCGGCAAGACGCCTTACCTGTCCACAGACGAGTTCCGAGAGCTTGGCTATCAGATAGTCATCTTCCCTGTGACCACGCTGCGAGTGGCCAACAAGATCACGGAAGAGGTCCTTTTGGATATCAAGAACAGGGGCACGCAGGTGGACTGGGTGGACCGCATGCAGACCCGGCGAGAGCTCTACGAACTCATCGACTACGAGGGTTACCTGGAAATAGACTCAGAACTATCATTTAATAAACGGCCTGACAGCCCAGGAACATAGGGCGCGGACCGGGAGGGTTACTAAATATGACAAGTCAACCATACAGCCCAGGACTCAATGGCGTCATAGCCGCCGAAATAGGCGTATCTCTGCTAGATACAGACCTGGAGATGATAATCGTTCGGGGTTACGACCTGATCGAGTTGGCCCAGAACCTGAATTACACCGACGTCGCGTACCTGGTCATATACGGCGTGCTGCCTACCGAGGCGCAGGGGCGTGGGTTCTGCCAGATCCTAGCTGAGCAGTGCGAGATTCCAGAGGAGCTATATCAGCTTTTCGAGATGATGCCCAAGTCCACGGTAGCGATGGATGCTCTGCGAACTGGCATATCTTTCCTGGCCGGCTTCGAGGACCCGGAACTGCTGAACGACAACTCCCGCGAGGCCAACCTCAAGAAGGGCGTAAAGCTGCTGGCGCAGGTGCCGTCGCTTACCGTTAACTCCTATCGGGCCTTGAACAACATGCCCTTTGTGAGACCCGACCCGTCTCTTGGCTACATGGAGAACTTCATGTATATGCTGAGAGGCGAGAAGCCGGACGAGGTGTCGCTGGACGCGTTCGATCGCATACACACCTGCTACATCGAGCACGAGATGCCAAACTCGACGTTCGTAGCGCGTGCCATCGCATCCACGTTGGCCGACATGTACGGTGCCATGGTTGGATCTGTGGCCTCTCTGAAAGGCCCGCTTCACGGCGGGGCGAACGAGGCTGCCATCGAATTCATACTGGCCATCGAGAAAGAGGGCGGTCCAGCTCGTGCAGAGGCTTTCGTCATGGAAAAACTGGCGGCCAATGCGACGATCATGGGCTTCGGTCACCGGGTGTATATGAAGAAGTACGACCCCCGGGCCAAATTCCTTATGGAGTACATTCCCAAACTGGCGTCCCGCATCGACAACGGCGAAGAGCTGATGTCGATTTACAACACGGTGGAGCAGATAATGTTCAGGGAGAAGGCTCTATACCCGAATACCGACTTCCCTATCGGCCTGCTGTACTACGAGCTAGGCATACCAGTGCCGCTATACACGCCCATATTCCTGGCGTCACGGGTCGCGGGCAACATAGCGCACGTCGTCGAGCAGCACGAAAACAACAGCTTGTTCCGACCGCGTGTCATATACAACGGCGCTCGTAACCTGCACCCGCCCTCAAGTCCCATCTCGCCCGGTTAGTTTTGGTTGGTGGGCTTGAACAGAATATAGTCAGAAAGGGGCGGTCGTGTGACCGCCCCTCTTTCGTATCAGTCAGTCGACTCAAGAAAAGAGAAAAGCGGAACGGAAATGCGTTCAGT
>CAUZQF010000333.1:0-2756 GCA_963581905.1 Dehalococcoidia bacterium | reverse complement strand
CCAGTCCCAAAGACCTGCCGGGCAACCAGTTGCTGCAGGGGCAGCAGCAGCCTGCACGCATGGCCCAGAGCCTCATGTCGCGTTAGAATCAACACGAAATATAAGCTGCCTACTACAGATAAATTTGTGGCGCCTTACAGGTCTACGCTCAGATCAGACCACTACCAACTTTCGCTATCCTCACACGCCGTCCTCATTGCGCCCACAATATTGGCGAGAATTGGAAACAACCAATGACCTAGTAGTGAAATCTGCCTATTTTAGGCCCCTAACAGATGAGTCAAACACTCGAAGGCAAGTATCCTCTACCTCCTTGGATCTATAAACGCTTACAACAGGTCCACAACTGGCCTACAATGTTTACCGTTGTCATAGCTGAATTGCTTTCTAACATATACGGCGTTGACGGTAACGGACCTTCTATGTCACCCCACGAAATACGATAGCGAAGAGCATATTTGAGAATCAGACGGCCCAAGATCTTCTACGGCTGGTGGATCACAATCATCGGCCTTGTAATGAACATGTTGGCCAGCGGTACCTACTGGACTGGGGCAACTGTTTTCTTCCTTCCAATAACCCGAGACCTGTCCCTTAGTCGATCCGCAACGTCCCTGGCCTTCTCACTAGCCCGACTTGAAGGTGGCCTGGGCGGGCCTCTCGTTGGCTATGTGGTAGACAAGTACGGCCCCAGACGCATCGCTCTTTTCGGTGGAGTCATGGCCGGGTTGGGATTCATCCTACTTTCCCAGGCCGACAATTACCTGATGTTTATGGTCATCTACGTAGGAGTCCTATCACTAGGTTTCAATGCTGGCTTTAACCATGCAGTGATGACCTCTGTGAACTCATGGTTTGTCCGCAGGCGAGGACTAGCCATGGCGGTTATCGCAGCGGGAATATCCCTGGGTGGAGCTGTCATCACTCCATTGCTAGCCTGGATAATCTTCCAGTATGGATGGAAGGTAGGTGCTGTATCATCTGGTATAGCGCTACTGGCATTTTCGATACCTCTGTCCTACTTCATCCGATCCACACCTGAGAGTATGGGTCTGCTTCCTGACGGCGACGTCGCCACTCCACCAAGGGCCGGGGCCCAACAGCGATCCGCTCCGGTTACCATAGACTTTACGGTTCGAGAGGCCCTGAGGACATCCTCGTACTGGCTAATGGCTCTGGCCATAGGGCTACGAATCGCAGCCCAAGCAGCGTTAGTAGTGCACATGGTCCCCATTCTCGTCTGGAAGGGGCAGCCTGAGCTGGTAGCCCCTTTGCTCATCGGTATCCTATCCATAGTAGCCGCAGTACTGAGGTTCGTGGCAGGATACCTAAGCGATATCTGGTCACGGCAGAAGGTAGTGTCCGTAGGCATGGCCATCGGCGCGCTCAGCGTCCTGGTCCTGCTAACGACAGAGGGAGCCTTCTGGCAACTTGTGCTTTTTGTGGTGCTGTTCGCCGTTGCGGAGAGCGTTAGCGCTGTGAGCTGGGCCCTCATAGGAGACTTCTTCGGCAGGAAGAGCTTCGCCACGCTAAGGGGCGGTGTGACTACCGTCCACAGCTTTCTATCCATGGGCACGCCGGTATTCGCAGGCCTAGTGTTCGACAGGACCGAAAGTTATTTCTGGGCTCTTGTGCCCATTGCCGGAATCTACGTCGTAGCCTGCATTTTCTTCTGGTTCCTTCCAATGCCCAAGCTGACGCAAAGACTAGTGGAGCTTAACGCCGAGGCAGAGCAGGCCTAGGAATCGGGTCGGAGAAGACTGCATTGAAGGCCTCGTTGACTGGATGTTGTTGATGTGAAGCTGGTCTACCCGTTATCAAAGAGTGTTAAGTATCGATATGCGCCAGCGATATTTTGACGCCCTATTAACCCACATCATCTATCGAATATTAAGTGGATATTCTCTTTTTGCGTAAGACGCTCTTCCAACACCATGTCCAAAATAACCCCGAACATTGGTCTTCACGACTGATCGTCAGGCAAGTTGGTTAGTCTAGCCGATGGCATAGTCGAACAATTTCATGTGTGCAGGATGGCAGCACAATTCGTGCCGTTAACCCACTTCGCCATCCGGCCAGATATCTCAAAAACAAAGGCCAACCCGAATATTCTTGCAAACCCTCTCCAGTTGTTAAGTTTTTACTAAGGTCCCCATGCGAATATCTCTGTCTAATTCGCCATTAAACTAGCAATAAGTGTGTGTTAATGGTCTGTACTGGCAATTAGCATAGGTAATTAGTCTGGTGTGTTCAGGGAGGTCACTCATGGTCACTGCGGAATGCTTGGGTTACGGAAAAGAGCTAAACGCACGAATGATTTCATGCCCTGACTGCGACAAACCAGTGGGTTTCGCTGGTGGAACGCCGAATCCAGCCGCCTTAAAAGCATTACAAAGGGGTAAAAGGACAAACAGGTGACGGGGTCCAAACGGAATCGACGCTGCGTCGGCAGTCATCGGCACTGTCGAAATAAGAAGGAATCTCTACATCGTAACCATCAACAATTGTTGTGAAATTATTTTCGAGGCCCGTGTTCAGACCTGCCTTTCAAGTGGCAGCCACTAATGTAGGACCAAGTGTAGTGCTGATTCACAATGAAAAGCTCGATAATCCTAATCACCCGCCGGGCGGAGGGCATAGGGCTGATGGCATGTGTTTTGGTGGAGAAGGGGGAGGACCCGGCTCCGTCGTACCCAACCATTCTTTGAACAGGCCTGCTGGCAGCAAATAAAGTGCTGGCACCTCATCATGGCCAT
>CAUZQF010000332.1:0-2759 GCA_963581905.1 Dehalococcoidia bacterium | reverse complement strand
GATTGGTCGCCTGCTGCGGAGTCAGGTGGGATATTGCTAGGGTAGGGACGTACCAGGTGTCGCCTGCCTGAAACTGAGTGATGCACTCATCGTCCATGATGTACCCATGTTCGATAGTATGCGCTCCAAGTCGTAGCGCCTGCTTTACGGCGTCAGGGTTTGCGGCGTGGGCCATGACCTTGTATTCCCGCTGATGGCAGAGCTCAAATGCTGCTTCCAACTCGTCTTGAAGGAAAAACGAGTGCCAGTGGCGGTCCCAAAACGGGCCCATGATTCCGCCGGTGAGGTTCAGCTTGATGTGGTTGACTTCGTTCTTGATCTGTTCTCGAATGGCCTGAACAAATCCGTAAGGGCCGTCGCACTCGCGGGCCTGGCCCGATGTCAGAAAGTGGCCGCCTGTGGTTGTGAGGAAGTAGCCGCTAGCGAATACGCGCGGGCCTGCAATTCTGCCGGAGTCGAAAATGCGTCTCCAGGCAACGTCCATGAAATTTGACGCTCCACCGCAGCGCACGCCAGTGATACCGCCTTCCGTGAGCGCCTCGGAAAGCGCGGCCCCGAAAGAAGCCGTCTGCTGGGCAATGGTCGTTCCTGGAGGCACGGGATATTCGGGGTGCACATGCACGTCCCACAGACCTGGCAGCAGGTAGGAGCCATGCAGATCGATTACGGTTGCATTGTTAGTGCTGGGTGAGCGGCCAGAGTCCAGTACCTCGACGATGCGTCCGTTTTCCACAGTGACAGACGCCAGAGAATTGACGTTCGAGTTAACGCCGTCAATTACGTTGGCATTGGTGAGAACGAGGTTCATCTCGCGCAAACCGCCGTTGGGTTTAAGGTCTGGATGACCATGCGCCGTTGATGATCCTTTCGAAGGCAAATCCCCAGGGTGGGCGAAGGAAACCCAGTGCCCGAACGTCTTCCAGCCAGAACCCATAAGGCTGGGTCCTCGAGTACGCCCGTCCTCCCAGGACTTTGGTGATTCGCAGCATGACCGATTCTGCCAGCTCGGCAACACTCTCCTTGCAAAGCAGTGCACTACGAGCTACGTCTTTTCCTGCCTCCACTTCGCGGAGCACACCTTCATAGGCCTGTTGGATGAGCCAGCCCTCCATCTGGACTCGGGCCCATTCCACTTCCTCGAAGGCCTTCATCGAATCCTTCTTGGATTCCAGTTGTGCCGCAGCAGTTTCGATAGCTTTTTCGATCACGCCTACAATAACAGACGTAAATGTGTGACCACCGGGCCTACCGGTCACCTGACGGACCTTATTTCTGGCTGACTGGTCCGGCCACGCTGCCCGGGTTGCCGGCATGTCCTTGAACTCCATGCCGTGACTTTGTGTCGCCGTCATGCCGTTCCCGTCCCAGGGCGCGATAAGCGTGACGCCAGAGGAGCCGTCCCACGGCACTCCTCGCATATCGAATACGAAATTGTCTGGCGCTGTCTCGCCTTCGGCTAATGCAACAGTAATCATGAAGGACGTCATGCCAGAACCACTGCCGAAGTGCTTTTGACCAGTTATGCGGTAGCCGTCAGCGTCTTTTACGGCCTTGGCTTTAGACTTGGATTGGTCGCCGCCCGTGCCTGGCTCGGAGATTATCGTTCCCCACCAGTGGCCTTCCTTGGCCGTATCGAACACCCAGCGGCTCTGCTCGTCCCAGGCCTTCTTGTAGGGCTCGGGGGCTTCGGGCACTTCCAGCCAGGTGCTTATCACGGACGCGTGCATTGACGCGACCAGGGCCAGTGAGGGATCGCCATGGGCGAGTATGCGCAACATGTCTGAAAGGTATCGTGTGGTCTCACGGGTATTGGTATATGCACCGCCCTGATCCACAGGCACCGCCATGAGGTTGAACCCTGCGTCTATGAGGAGGTCAAAGTCCTCCTTATGTAGCTCACGCCTTAGTTGCCTTTCGGCCAAGTTCGTCTGGAATTTTTCGGATACTTCTTTAATGTTCTCCAGTATCACATCCGCGCTGGTTGCTTTTAACTTCATATACCTTATTCACCAATATAGCTTGTTGAAAATTTTAAGAACTAGGTTACTCGCAGTTTCTAAAGTCGGGACCTCTGCTGCATCGGTCGGTTCCTGCGCCACCATTCAAAACGTTCGAGTCCGGGCCGCCCGTGAGATTATCGTCGCCACGGTCTCCCCTGATGTTGTCATAGCCGCGGTCGCCAGATAGAACGTCGTCGCCATCGCCGCCACTAAGGCGATCCTTATATCCACCTCCGACTAACACATCTGGGCCTTCATCTCCGAATAGGCTGTCTGTGCCGAAGCTTCCGAAGATTCGGTCAACACCGTCGCCTCCCCATAGGGAGTCGTTGCCTTCTTCACCACGAAGCATATCGTGTCCGGGGCCACCTCGGATTGTGTCGTCGCTGGCTCCGCCATTCAGTTTGTCCTGGCCACCGTCGCCTTTGATAATGTCGTTCAGGTCGTCGCCGCTGATCTTGTCGTCATCCTATCCACCGGAAAGGATATCCCGACCACCACCACTGATGGTGTCATCTCCGTCGCCGCCCTGAATGACGTCGTTACCTATGCCACCAAAGATTGTGTCGTGAAGACCCTGGCCTAAGATAAAGTCGTCACCACCATCTCCGTAAATCCGGTCGCTGCCGTCTCCGCTATAACCTCGGATGACGTCATTGCCGCCCATGCCGATGATTACGTCTGGACCAGGGGTGCCGTTCAAAACGTCAGCGGCTTCCGTACCTATAATAGTGGCGAGCCTGCCATTGCAAGTCGGCA
>CAUZQF010000331.1:0-2769 GCA_963581905.1 Dehalococcoidia bacterium | reverse complement strand
CTTGGCGAGTACCTGGGCATTGTGCCCCGCTACAGCGATGGCACCTCTGTAGGCGGCTGTTCGTTCATCATTCATGTTGAGCACGCCATGCTGGCCCTGGAAGCTGGCATTATTAAGGTGGCGCTCATCACTCACGGCGAGAGCGGTAGGTCACGTATTGGCGGCACTGGGGCAGGCCATCGCGGCATTCCACCTGACTCTCCTCAAGGCCAGTTCGAGGCGCCTTTTGGGACGATGGGCCCGCCAACGCTGTTCTCCCTGCCTGCCACGAGGCATATGCACCAGTATGGCACCACTCGGGAACAGATGGCAGAGGTTGCCGTGTCCACGCGCCGCTGGGCAGCTATGCATCCCATGGCCATGATGAAGGAGCCTATAACCGTGGAAGACGTGATGGCTTCCCGTCCCGTCTGCTGGCCGTACAGCCTGTTCATGTGCTGCCTGGTAACCGATGCCGGTGGCGCTGTGGTCATGACCAGGGCGGACATGGCTAAGCAACTGGCAAGGTCACCTGTTTATGTTCTTGGCACGGGCGAAGGCACCGAGCACAACATGGTAAGCATGATGGCCGATATGACCAGCTCCCAGGCCGCCAGACTTTCCGGCAAGGCGGCTTTCGATATGGCAGGTGTGTCCCACGCCGAGATAGACGTTGCCCAGCTTTACGACGCCTTCGCTTTCACGCCCATGCTGGCACTGGAGGACCTGGGATTCGTTGCTCCGGGGGAGAGCGGGCCGTTCGTGGAAGGCGGCCGCACAGGGCCGGGTGGCGATTTCCCAATGAACACTAATGGCGGTGGACTCTCCTACACCCACTCAGGTATGTACGGCATGTTCACCTTGATCGAGCTGACCCGGCAACTCCGTGGTGAGGCTGGCGATAGGCAGGTGCCTGACGCAAACGTGGGCATCGCTCACGGCCCTGGAGGCATGTTTTCTGCGGCTGGCACTCTCATTGCGGGCAACGCTAGCGCCCTGTAGCCACTTGGCATTGCTTCCCACCTTGATTTCCCTATTTCCCTCGTGAGTCTTGTCATACTTTCATCGCGAAGAGTGCGGATTAAAGTATGTGAACAATTTCATTATTCATAGTACAATTAAGGCCGTTTAGGTGAACCGCTCCACCTGGGCATCTAGGCAATCGAAGAGAAGGAGACTTTGCCATAAATGGAATCCTCTATCCATGTGTCTGAAGAAATTAGGAGGGGAAGAAACAAACTAGCTGCCACTGTAGTCGGCGGGCACGCCGTAAAGCACATTTACAACGCGGCCCTTCAGTTCATACTACTTCCGGTAATAAAGGTCTCCCTTAGTCTCACAGGCACGCAGCTTGGGGCCTTGTCCATGTCCATGAGAATCACTAGCGGCGTCACCACCATGGGTGCGGGCTACCTGGGTGATCGATTCGCCAATCATTCAGGGCTAATGTTGGCAATCTCGCTGGGTATTCTCGGGGTGTCGTTCTTCCTCTTGGGCAGCGTCTCCAATTTCTGGTTTCTATTCGCAGTCATGCTTCTGGTTGGCATAGGCCCATCCATCTACCATCCGCCAGCTATCGCCGCGCTCTCTCGCAAGTTTCCCGATAAGAGAGGCTTTGCCATATCCCTCCATGGAACGGGTGGAAGCATTGGCAACCTGATAGGACCTGTACTGGTTGGGGCACTCCTGGCGGGTACCTTCTACTTCGTCATGACTTGGCAGAACGTTCTGAGGTTCAGCCTAATTCCCGCTGTAATTTTCGCTGTGTTGATTTACGTGCTCATGCGCAACATTCCGGCTGCTGATGAGGGCACAAAGTCTTTCAACGACTACTTTTCCAGGCTTTTCTTCCTGGTCAGGAAGCGGGCCATGATCATGCTGGTCCTCTTGACGGGACTTCGCAGCATGGGCCAGAGTGCGATACAGACGTTCCTCCCTGTCTATTTGCTGGAGGACCTGGGCTACTCCGAGATTGTTGTGCCGCTTTACCTGGCAGGGGCACAGGCTGCCGGCATTGTGGCTCAGCCAATAATGGGGCACCTGTCGGATAGGTACGGTCGAAAGGTCGTTCTTGTACCTGCCGTCGTGGCTCTGGGGCTGCTTTATCTTGGCCTGCGGTTTGCCGACCCTGGATATCAGCTTATTGTCATCATTCTCATAATGGGCTCGTTCCAGTACTCGCTGCATAGCATATTCATTGCGTCGGCCATGGACGTCGCCCAGGGCGAGTCGCAGTCGACGGTAGTTTCCCTGATCTACGGTGCGACCTTCTTCGGAGCGTTCTCACCGATAGTCGCGGGCATTATCACAGATGCCACATTTACCAGCAACGCCTTCGTCTACGGCGGAATCATGGTACTGATAAGCGCGTTGATATTGGCGGTGGTGAAGCTGCCGAAGACGGCTAATCAGCTGGCCGAATCCGGCGGTAGTTAGCAAAACAGGTAATTGGCTTGTGGTTCGACAGGCTCACCACGAACGTTGAATTTTGAACCGTTCGTGGTGAGTCCCGATTTCATCGAGCATCCTCGACAAAGTCGGGACCTGTCGAAGGACAGTGCCTATTCAAAATACCTTAGCCGAAGTGAGCGCCGCCGTTAACGTGCAGTGTCTGGCCTGTGATGAAGCCGCAGTCGTCCGTGACGAGAAACAGGCAGGCGGCCGCGATCTCCTCTGGCTGACCCAGTCTTCCCAACGGAATGCCCTCTGTGTTTCGCATGTTGACGTTCGGGTACCAGCTCAGGTCTCTGCTGGTGTCGATGCGTCCCGGTGACACGATGTTCACTCGAA
>CAUZQF010000330.1:0-2805 GCA_963581905.1 Dehalococcoidia bacterium | reverse complement strand
TCCGTTGGCCAGGTCCCACAGCGGCATCTGCGCGATATGGCGATCACCTTTGGCCATCAGCTCCAGCGTGTTGTGGAACCCTTCAGATTCCGAGTAGTAGGGACGGGAGGCAGCGGCTGCAAAGGACTGCCGCATCACCTCTTCGCGGTAATCCCTGTTGGTATCTTCCAGGTGCTTCATGTAGAGGTTGGAAGAGTCACGCTCTTCGGCCGGGGCGTGGGTGTCGCACCAGAAGTTGATTGGAGAGCTGACGTAGCGCTCTACCTCGTTTGCGGAGACGGCGTACGGACCCTGATCTGTCGCGAACTTCTTGAAAGTCTTGTCAATGTCCAAGGCGGATGCTCCCGGTGGACCTGCCGGCCGTAGTTGGCGGCTCTTTAACCGCCAATCTTACCGCCAAAGCCAAACTAAAACTAGTCCGCGGGTTCCGCTTGGCCCAGGCTCTCGTCAAGAAGCTCCAAAAGGTCCACAGCTCTCTTGCCTTCCAGCTTGCCCTCGAATTCGCCTTCCGAGTTAAGAGTACCTATGCCGTCCTCGAACATCTGGAGGCAGTAGGGGCAGGACACAGCCACCGTATCGGCCTCCGTATCCATGTACTGCTCGGTGCGCATGTGGTTCACACGCCGACCACCACTCTCCTCCATCCACATGTGGCCGCCGCCAGCGCCGCAGCAGAATCCCTGACTACGACAGCGGTCGAACTCGACCAGCTTCACGCCAGGGATAGCGTTAGCAATTTGCCGGGGAGCCTCGTAGACCTCGTTGTGGCGTCCCAGGTAGCAGGAGTCGTGGTAGGCAATCGTTGTGTTTAGCTCTATCAGTGGCTTGATGCGACCTTCGGCAATCAGATCGGCTACGAACTCGCTGTAATGCATCACCTCGAAATTGCCGCCCAGGTGAGGATACTCGTTCTTAATCGTATTGAAGCAGTGTGGGCAGATGGTCACGATCTTCTTAACGTCGTACTGCTTGAAGGTCTCTATGTTTTGCCCAGCTAGCATCTGGTAGAGATACTCGTTGCCCATGCGCCTGGCCGGGTCACCGGTGCAAGTCTCCTCGTTGCCCAGTATGGCGAAATCCACACCTGCCCTGTTAAGCACAGACACCATGGACCTGGCAATACTCTGGCTGCGCTGCTCCAGGGCCGCCGTGCAGCCCACCCAGAATAGGACCTCCGTGTCCGGGTGATCTGCCAGAATCTTGACGTTCAGGCCCTCCGTCCAGTCGGTACGGGTGAAGGTCGTGCCTCTCCAAGGGTGGCCGCGCTGTTCCAGGCTAACCAGGGCGTTCATGCCTGATTCTGGCATTTCCGCCTTCTCCATGACCAGGTAGCGACGCATGTCCACTATGCTGTCGATGTGCTCCACGCCCACCGGGCACTCCTGCATGCATGCGCCACATGTAAGGCAGTCCCACAGGGCCTCTTCTGGAATCCAAGGGCCGATGAGAGGCCTCTCTTCTTGCAGGTCTTCGCCTCGGGCCAGAGCAGGGCCGACATCCAGCACGTGCTCTTTCATGTTCTCAACGATGTGCATCGGCGACAGTATCTTGCCACTAAGGTTGGCAGGACAGACATCAGAGCAGCGGCCACATACGGAGCAGGCATAGCCGTCCAGTATCTGCCTCTGGGTGAAATCTTGGATACGAAACGCACCAAAAACCTCTGCTGTGTCGAGGTCCATTGGCGTGGAAAGCGTGCCTCTGGCCTCCAGGTTGCGGGTCACGAAGTTTAGGGGCGCGCCGATCATGTGCATGTGCTTGGATATGGGGATGTACACGGAGAAGCCCAAAATCACCACAAGGTGAGCCCACCAGAATAACCCCTGAAGCCCAGCGGCAAGGCCTATGCCTATGCCAGCGTCGGCAAAAGCGTTCCCCAGCGCGCCACCAATAATGGCTGCCGAGTGAGGCCCCGTGCCACCAGAGGCCACGTAAAAGGCTTCTGTGAAGATGGTGAATAGCATGAGCATGGCTATGAGGGCCAGAATTATGCCGGCTTCCTTCCCCTGCGTCAGGTCAAAGGCCAGTCTACGCGGAGTCAGGACCCAACGGCGGACGGCCGCCCAAACCAGAACTGCCAGAAACACAACTGCTATTACATCCAGGTAGGAGACAAACGCTTTTACGCCGGACGTTGTCAGAACAGTCTCTGAAAACGGATGCCATAGAACATCTAGGAAAATGAACAGAACATAGCTAAGTGAGAATGAGAGGAATCCCCAAAAAATAAAGAAGTGAAACAGGCCTGCCCTGTCCTTTTTGATCGAAACTCGCTG
Organism: Dehalococcoidia bacterium; assembly: GCA_963581905.1. GTDB lineage: Bacteria > Chloroflexota > Dehalococcoidia > Lucifugimonadales > JADFKI01 > Casp-Chloro-G4. The sequence goes on along the minus strand of CAUZQF010000330.1, from coordinate 529 downwards.
CAGCACCTTGCGCTGGCCAAATATGTAAGGCATGGCGCCGATGATTCTACGGACGGGCTGGTCAAACCGGTTAGATGGTTTTCCCAAAAGGATAAGCCGAAAGACTCGCTGGTACAGAAAGTAGCTGGCGACCCCAAAGGCCAAAGCTGAGACTAAGTACACGCCTATCCACGTGGGTATAACGCCAAACAGCGAATCTGGTGGGACCATAGGTCACTCCTCTTTTGAGGCCAATGTTGAGCCTAGTTTACAGAGAGAAGTGTAGCACAAAGGCTAAATTAGGAACCAGGGAGAGGGTGATGATTACATAAGAAAATCAGCCTCTGAAGAAGCCGAGAACAAGACCTGTCGATACCAGCCAAAGCACAATAGCAACAGCCAAAGGCACGTCCCCAAGAATGAAATCCTCCGGGTTCTCTCCCTCACCGGTGCTGTGCGCCAGGAAGAGGTAGCGAAACATGGCGTAGACCACGAAGGGGATCGTTATCATCATGGCGTGGTTTGCAGGTAGGTTCTCTGCAGTAAAGGT
>CAUZQF010000329.1:0-2805 GCA_963581905.1 Dehalococcoidia bacterium | reverse complement strand
GCCGAGAGACCAGCAGCTTCGATGCCAGGTGCTCCAGCAGCGAGTTGCTGATGCCCATGTTGGCTTCGGAGTTCTCGAAGTTGATGGGGTTGACCTTGTGCGGCATGGTGGACGAACCCACCTCACCGGCCACAGGGATCTGCTTGAAAACGCCTAAGGATATATAAGACCAGACGTCCTTGTCGAAGTCCATGATCACCGTGTTAAAGCGAGTCAGGGAGTGGAAGACCTCTGCCAGGAAGTCGTGGGTCTCGATCTGAGTAGTCAGCGGATTGTGTTGCAGACCCAGGCGCTCCACGAACTGCTTTGTGATGTCCTCCCAGGGAGCGTTCGGGTATGCAATGACATGCGCGTTGTAGCTTCCCACGGCGCCGTTGAACTTACCCAGATACTCTGCGTTGGCAATCTGCTTTAGCTGACGCCTCCAGCGGTGCACGAAGACGGCTAGCTCCTTGCCAATGGTCGTTGGTGTTGCTGGCTGCCCATGGGTGCGAGCCAACAGAGGAATAGCCTTGGCCTGCTCCGCCATGGCAGCCACCGCGCTGACCAGGTCTTCGGCAGCAGGCAGCCAGACGTGGGCCAGGGCGTCCTTCAGCATCAAGGCGTAGGAGAGGTTATTGATGTCCTCAGAGGTGCAGCAGAAGTGTATCCATTCGGATACGTCTTCTAGCGATGTGCCTTGAAGCAGCTCTCGAATCAGGTATTCCACAGCCTTCACATCGTGTCGGGTTGTGGTCTCGATCTCCTTCGCCCGCAGCGCCGCCTTGTCATCGAAATTTTCGTGTATATCTCGAAGGGCAAGTATCTCGGCAGGCGTTAGTTCCCTGAGATCGGAGATATGCGGACTGGCGGCCATCTCGATGAGCCACTCAACTTCAACCAGCACACGATATCTTATGAGCGCCCACTCAGACAGGTAGTCTGTCAGTCCCTCGACCTGAGATGAGTACCGGCCATCCAACGGTGTAATAGCACGAATCGACAATTTCTGTATGTCCAATAATTTTTATATTCCCGGCATGAGCAAATGTCTTGTACATTTGTAAGCGGGCCATTTCGGCGGGGGCTGGCGATTCACTCGCCGATGCGCACGCCGACGCCTTGGGCTACGGCCTTATCATACACTGCCTTGGCCACGGCTACATCCCAAATCGCCATGCCCAACGACTTGAATAACGTAACCTGATCATCCCTGCTTCGGCCCGGAGTTTTGCCGCCAACCACTTCCTACAACTCGCGCACCTGCTCCCAGAGGACCAGACCACGGGAAGCGGGCATAAGTAACTCGCCACATTCCTTCCGCGCCTGTGCCAAGCTGTCCACCACCAGGGCTTCCGGCCGCAAAATGGCATCGTCGTCAAGCTCGGTGACGTATTCGTTGGCACCGCCCACTGCTGCAACATGCATGCCCGGCCTAAGCCATTTGCCGTCGAACACAGGCGAGCCGGATGCGGTGATGGTAATCAATACGTCGGCAGCGTCTACAACCTCTCGGGCTGAATCGACGGCTGGGACAGATATGCCAAGTTGGTTGGACATTCTTTTGGCGAAGGCTATTCTATTGGGGGAGTTCCGACTGTAAACAACGGCAGAGTCTACATCAGCAACTCGCCAGACGGCTTCTAGCTGAGTCCCTGCCTGAAATCCACTGCCCAGCACACCCGCAACTCTGCTGCCGGCTCTGGCCATATGTTTAACACTTACGCCGGTGGCAGCGCCCGTTCTGAGCTGACCCAGACGGTTGGCTTCTATAATGGCGAGGAGTTGTCCTGTGTCCATGATGATGAGGTAGACCAGAAATTTGTAGCCCTGGGGCGCGACCGTGTATACCTTGAATCCAACGACACCCTGTTCGTGAAGGGCACCTTGCATGTGGGCGATGTAGACGCCGGGGCTGGCTATTTCGTGCCCGCGAGGCAGGTTTACTGCTGTCCCCCGCGCCTGCTGAAGCAAAGAGTCTTCAACAGCAAGCAAGGCCTCCTCCATGGTGAGGAGGCCATTTACTTCATGGTCTGTTAATAAGAGGGGCGTGACCCGATCCCTGCGACGTGGCCGTTAAGCGGCCCGGACTGCCACAATACCAAGCCAACTACGGGAGACGTAGGTCAGGTTCATCTCCTCGAAGGTCCGCCTTACGGCTTCCTGAAGCGCGGCGCTGGCCTTGTCCAGTGGCACACCAGGCATGACGCCTTCGACGAAATCTTCGAACGCGGAGATGTCCAACCAGCCGTCGATAGGTACGTCTACCGTATTTATCTCTTGCTTCACAATCTGAAGGCCGTGATTTTCCAGCAAGATCTTGTACTCTTCAGGACTAAGATGATTGCGGGACTCTACCTTCTTATCGCGGGAAGGCGATAGCCCATACTCTCGCCTCAAGATACGCATGGCCTTGAACATCCACTTGCGATAGTAGTCCAACGTCTCCGGTGGATGGCTGCCTTCGTAGAAGGAGGTGTTAAAAGCGAACTTGCCGCCAGGCTTCAAGGACTTAGAGATGTCCGCAACCAGAGCGTCCTTATCTGGTATGTAATGGATGGCGTTGCAGAACACGATGGTATCCACCGACTCTTTAAGGGACTCGGAAAGCTGCTCGACCTGACTCTGAACAAACTGGATCGCAGAGTCCTTGCGGCCGTTCAACTCCTCCATAGCCTGCTTCAGGGCAGAAGAGGAGTGGTCCACCGCGATTACTACGGAATCACGAGCGCCTCGCAAGCGTTCCAGAATTAGCTTGGTAACTCCGCCAGTGCCGCAAGCCAAATCGACGATACGCTGACCAGAATTCAACTCCGCCATATCGAC
>CAUZQF010000328.1:0-2819 GCA_963581905.1 Dehalococcoidia bacterium | reverse complement strand
GAAAGGCGCTGAGGTATAATCGCGCGAAACGCTTTTCAATTCGGCTTGGATTAATTGGCGATATAGGTTAGTCTTACGCCAATTCTTGAGACTAAGAAGAGTTTTGCCCTGAACGGATCGCCTTTTGGAGTATGGAGGTTTGTCATGACTATCATCACGCTGGGTGGACTTTCCGGCGGTGGAGCCAGGACCCTAGGGCCGGCGGTAGCACGAGCTATCGACGCCGATTACGTGGATAGGCTCATACTTGCAGACGTGGCCCGACATGTGGGCGCTACGGTGGAGGCTCTTCACCAACGCGAAGAGAGGCTGCCAACCAAAGGCGAGCGCCTTTCCCGACTGTTGCAGCGAATCCTTGAAAGGTCCGCTGTAACGGGAGCTGGTGGCGATCCGTATTTCGGACCAGGTGTAGCAGCTTTCCTGACTGAAGAATACGAGGATATTCCCCAGGCCACTATCACCAGAGGCCATGAGCTTGAGGACGATAAGTACATCGGAGGCGTCCAAAAAGTTCTCACGGAAATGGCCGAAGGCGGCAACGTTGTCTTTGTTGGTAGGGGGGCCTACGTTATCCTGAAGGACATGCCCAACGTCTTGCGAGTTGGCATTGAGGCCAACCAGGAAGATCGCATTGCAACCATCATGGACCGCGAACGGCTGGTCCATGACGAGGCTGCGGCGGTAATTGTGGAGCGGGATAATGCCAGGGGCTATTACTTCAAGAAATTCTTCGACATGGATCATCCAGACGATCCTTCTTTATTTCACTTCGTCATAAATACCAGTGACGTAAACCAGGACTATGCGGTGGATGTCATAGTGGATGCGTGCAAGGCCATGCAAGAAGGAAGGCTTGAACCCAAAAATAAGATTGGTTCAACGGCTTAGTCTGTATTTCCACCAACACCAGTGATATTTAATGGGGCGCGCATTCATGTGTGCCCCATGACTTTTCCGTGCCCGTATTGGCCCCTTCTTAAGCTCCTTAGCTTTTGTCCCACAATACGGTGCTGCTTGCGCTAGCCATTAGCCTTGGCTACAATATGCAAATTAAATTTCAGGCAGCCTGCCTACCCATATCTGTTCATTTGCCCACGCCGTGATAATCCGTAGCAAGTCAGTATTTAGTCGCAACGGACAACGAGTGTTACTTTCTATATGGCAGGTGATTTCTGACAGGCATATCAAGAAGGAGACTATATGCCATTACTTGAAGTAAAAGACCTGGCAACGCATTTCTTCACCCAAGAGGGCATCGTGAAGGCCGTCGATGGCATTTCGTATGAACTCGCAGAGGGTGAGGTCTTGGGCGTTGTTGGCGAGAGTGGCTGCGGCAAGAGCGTAGGTGCACTCTCGGTAATGCGTCTCGTGGCCGACCCACCGGGCCGAACCGTCCGAGGCGAAGTCATCTTTGAGGGCGAGGACCTGCTAAAGCTAGACGACTCAGAGATGCGCAAGGTCCGCGGTAATAAGATATCCATGGTTTTCCAGGAGCCCATGACGTCGCTCAATCCTGTGCTTACCATTGGCAAGCAGCTGACGGAGACCGCCGAGTTGCATCTGGGTATGAACAAGCAACAGGCGATTGACCACGCGGCGGAGCTTCTGGAACGAGTAGGCATACCGGACGCAGCAAACAGGCTAGACGACTACCCTCACCAGTTTAGTGGTGGCATGCGCCAGAGGGTGATGATTGCCATAGCCATCAGTTGCAATCCAAGGCTGATCATAGCTGACGAGCCGACTACGGCACTTGATGTCACGATTCAGGCGCAAATTCTGGAGCTCATGCAGGAGCTAGCCGTGGAATTCGGAACTGCCCTGATTATCATTACGCATAATCTTGGTGTGGTAGCCAGGTATGCTCACAGGGTAATGGTCATGTATGCCGGTAAGATCATTGAAACCGGTAGTGCAGAAGAAATTTACCATAATCCCAGGCACCCTTACACAATCGGTCTTCTGGCTTCTGTGCCGCGCCTGGACGAGGCTCAAAGGACAAGGCTTCAGGCGATTGAGGGTTTGCCACCGAACTTAGTCAACATGCCCGTAGGCTGTGCATTCGCTGCTCGTTGTGCGTATGCCAACCAGAAATGTTTGGATGAGCAGCCCAGCCTGATGAACTTCTCGGAAAAGCACAGCACCGCGTGTTGGAGATTCGCGGAACTGCCTGAATTGACGAAAGTATCTAGTTAGCAGTTAACGGCGGAAGGGGACATGTAGATGGTAGAAACTCAAAGCCAAAGTGGGGCGCGCGTCGTTAACGATAACGAAATCCTGCTCGAGGTCAGGAACCTAAAAAAGTACTTCCCTGTGACATCCGGGGTGATTTTTCAGCACAAGATCGCGGATGTGAAAGCGGTTGATGATGTCAGCTTCTTTATTCGCAAGGGCGAGACGCTAGGTCTGGTAGGTGAGAGCGGTTGTGGCAAGACGACTACTGGGCGCTGCATCCTCCAGCTACACGAGCCTACCGAAGGGCAGATCTTTTTCGAGGGCCAGGATCTTAATACGCTAAGCGGTAAGCAAATGCGCGAGATGCGTAAGAAGATCCAGGTAATTTTCCAGGACCCGTACGGTTCCCTCAATCCGCGCATGACCTGCGGTGACATCGTAGGCGAGCCTCTGGTGGTACATAAGCTAACTTCGAGCAAATCTGAGCTGCGGGACAAGGTTTCGGACCTGTTGCAGACGGTGGGGTTGAACCCCTACATGGCGGACCGTTATCCTCATGAGTTCAGTGGTGGCCAGCGTCAACGTATCGGCATTGCCCGTGCTTTGGCAGTGAACCCGAGCTTCATTGTTTGTGACGAACCTGT
>CAUZQF010000327.1:0-2825 GCA_963581905.1 Dehalococcoidia bacterium | reverse complement strand
TGGACGAGTATCTGGAGGAGAGCAACGCTCTTCACGGTCCAGACTCGGACCACAGGGCACCAGTAACCACCGGTTATCAGATGATGGACCGGCTTCTTGGCGGCGGTATGCAGCGGTCCGATATGATTGTGCTGGCTGCCAGGCCTAGCCAGGGCAAGAGCACCCTGGCCTTCAACGTTGGTCGCAATGCAGCAGGGCAGGGCAACACCGTTGGTCTGTTTAGCCTTGAGATGAGCCGCTCGCAGATTGGAATGAGGCTACTTTCCAGTGAGGCGGATGTCGACAGCTACCGCATGCGTCTAGGCCTGCTGAACTCCAACGAAGACACACGACTGCTGGACGCCGTAGGAATGCTTTCGGACTTGCCGATTTACATTGATGACTCGCCTATACAGACGATCTCTGAGATGAGGGCCAAGGCGCGTAGGCTTCAGGCTGAGCGGGGACTGGACCTTCTTATCATTGATTACCTTCAGCTTATTGGCGGCAACGGCAGAATAGATAATCGCGTTCAGGAAATGGGTGAGATATCACGGTCCATCAAAGGCATGGCTCGTGACCTGAACATACCTGTAATCGCGTGCTCGCAATTAAGCCGTGCCATTGAGCAGCGACCCAATCACCGGCCACTACTGTCCGACCTGCGAGAGAGCGGTAGCATCGAGCAGGACGCTGACATAGTAGCCTTCATTCACCGGGCGGATACGTTCGTTACCAGGGAAGATTGGGAAAAGCGCAACCCTACGGAACCGTATCCAGAGAATACGGCCGAGATCATATTTGCCAAACACAGGAACGGGCCGGTCGGTTCTGTCTCTCTTTACTTCCGCAAGGACCTTGTGCGGTTTGAAAGCCTTGAGACAACCCAGACCATGGAATATGCGTAGGCGCCGTCTTAGGACGTTTTCCGACAAGAGTGGCTGGTAATGACAATTCAAAACAAGTTTGAAGGCTTTTCCCGACGCGTTAGGTCCATTCCCGTACCCAGTCCAATGTTTGGCCTTCTGCTGGAAAAGATCGATGATCTTGCGGAGTTCAAGACGACGCTAAGGGTAATGTATCTACTCCAAGAGAAGAAGGGCTTCCCGAGGTTCCTAACTCACAGCGAACTGCTGGCGGACCGCACTCTGGTACAAGCGCTGGCCACAGATGGTCAGCCTGACCATGAGCGGATCGAGTTAGCCGTTCAAAAGGCTGTCGATAGAGGGACACTAGTCTCCGCGGTAGGGCTTGACGGTGACCAAGAGGAACGCCTGTACATGGTTAATACCGAGCAGAATCGGGTGGCGCTGGCCAGTATGGTCGGCCCAGGTGGCGTTGTGGAATCAGGGCCAAGTCCGGAGCCGTGGGAAGGCGTGGCTAACAAGCCGAACGTCTTCGCCATGTACGAGGCCAACATAGGGCTATTGAGTCCTATGGTCGCGGACGAGCTTCGTGAGGCGGAAGAACTCTACCCCGAAGAGTGGATCGAAGACGCTTTTCGCGAGGCGGTAAGTCAGAATAAACGAAGCTGGCGCTATATTTCTCGCATACTTGAGCGCTGGGACACGGAGGGCAGAAATGATGGAAAACCTGGGCGAAATTCTAAAAAATCTAGACGTTACTAGAAACGCGCCATCATCGGGCAGCGCTCCCTTCGAGAGCTCAGACGAAGATGGTGGAAGCTCGATCTATGAGATGCCGGTGAAGGCCTGTGACAGGTGTGGTGATCGTGGCTGGTTTACGCCAGACGTACCAGCAGGGCACCCCGAATTTGGAAAAATAATTAATTGCGAATGCCAGAGTGAGAGGCTTAGCAACGAGCGCTCAGCGCGGCTGTTTCGCTACAGCAACCTGGGTCAGCTCACCCGATTCACCTTCGACACCCTGAATCCCGATGGCATCTCCGATGATCCTGACGATCAGCTAGTCTTCAGCGAGGCCTATAAACACGCGGTGGCCTACGCGGAAGAGCCGGAAGGCTGGCTGGTTCTCACCGGGCCAAACGGCGCGGGCAAGACTCACCTGGCGGCTGCGATTGCTAATCGGTGCATCGAGCGGGACCAGGTAGTCTTCTTTGTACACGTGCCTGATCTTTTAGACCACCTGCGCGGCGCATATGCTCCGGGCAGCGAAGTCTCTTATAGCGACTTGCTGGACCAGGTTTTGGACGCTCCTGTGCTGGTGCTGGATGGCTTGGGCAGTCAGAGTTCCACGCCTTGGGCCGAGGAGAAGCTCCAGCAGATAATTAACCACAGATTCAACGCCGAATCGCCCACCGTCATTACCACGGCGAACGAGCTGGAAGAGCTGGACTCATACATACGTAGCAGGCTGCGGGACAAGAGGCTCAGCCGCGTGATGGAGGTGGCAACACATCAGCCAACCCAGGTCCATAGGCTGGGGCGTATTGATGCAGAGATGCTCAAGCGTATGACCTTCGATTCCTTCAATGTGCGGGGCAACAACCCGTCGGCTGCGCAGCGGGCTAGCATCGAGGCAGCTCTGCAGGCGGCAATTAACTTTGCCGAGGACCCAGACGGCTGGCTTACGCTGTTTGGGGAGACAGGTGTTGGCAAGACGCATCTGGCCGTGGCCATCGCCGAGCGTCGGATCAGGCAGGGCAAACCTGTGTTTTTCGTCTTCGTGCCGGAGCTATTGGACTACCTCAGGTACACCTTTACACCGGACAGCCGAGTGTCCTACGACAGGATCTTCGATGAGGTGAAAAACACCTCGCTATTGATTCTGGATGACTTGGGCCAGGAGCACAGCAGCTCATGGGCATACGAGAAGCTGTACCAGATCGTCGTTCACAGACACAACAGCCGCCTTCCCACCGTCAT
>CAUZQF010000326.1:0-2827 GCA_963581905.1 Dehalococcoidia bacterium | reverse complement strand
AGGCGTCCAATAGCTGTCGTGCCCATGTTGGTCTCTTCTCGTAAAAGGAACATGGCGACCTGCCTGGCTCGAGCTGTCTTCCTGTCCCTCTTTCGTCCCTTCAGGGCTGCCACGTCCATCTGGTAGTACTTCGAGACGCCATCGAGAACGGCGCTCTCTGATACCTGATGCGCTGCTTCCTGGTCACGAGTATCCGCGGCCACCTGCATGACAAGATCGGCGTCAATCGGCCGGCGAGTAAGGTCGGCGTAGGCTACCAGTCGATTGAGGCTACCTTCCAGCTCACGAATGTTCTGGTGAACTCTGCTGCCCAGCATCTCTAGGACAGTAGGGTCGATGTTCAATCTCATCTGCTCGGCCTTAGCCTTCAGAATTGCCAGACGCGTCTCCAGGTCCGGCGACTGAATATCGACAACCAAGCCTCCGGTTAAGCGTGAACTGATGCGCCCCTCCAAAGTCTTCAGCGAAGACACAGGCCGGTCGCTGGTGATAACGATCTGCCGGTTGCTCATATGCAGCGCATTGAAGGTGTGAAAGAAACCTTCCTGAGTCTGTTCCTTACCAATCAGAAACTGAATGTCGTCCAGCAGGAGCACGTCTGCATTCCGATAGCGCAGACGGAAGTCCTCCGTCTTGCCCTCGCGGATAGCCTTGATGTAGTCGTTGGTGAACTCTTCCGTCGTTGCGTAGATAAGGGACATACCATTCGAGCTAACCCGCTCACCGATGGCATGTAGCAGGTGTGTCTTTCCCAGCCCTACGTCGGAATACAGAACCAGTGGGTTATAGATGACCCCCGGGTTGTCGGCCACTGCCAGGGCGGCAGCATGGGCCAGCTCGTTGGATTTGCCAACGATGAATCTACTGAAGGTATATTTTGGATTTAGCCGCGAAGAGGACTGCGCCACCAGCGATGGAGCGGGCGTCGACGTGGAAGGCGTGCCTGTCGAGGTATCTTCTGGCAATTCGGCGGCGTCTTCCTCCTCCTCATCCATAAAAACCTGGAAACGGACGTCGGAAGGGCCTTTGGTGATACGTTCTATTGTTTGCGATATAAGCGTATACATCCGTTGCTCCAGCATTTCAGCAACGAATGCATTGGGAGTGCCTACGACGAACTCTCCGTCCAGCTGTGCAATGCCTACGGTGCCTTTAAGCCACGTCTCGTAGCTTGGTCGGGTCACTTGCAACTGAAGTTCGCCTAGGACGGCGCTCCAAATTTGGCGAGCGCCGGGAGTGGTGGCGGTCATACACTGGGCCTCTCGTGAGATGTCGGTTCGCGAATTTTCCAAAATATCCCCGAATTTTCCAGGGAGTGCGAGAAAGGGGTTTCCCTGTCCATTGAGGGAGATTCACGAATCCGGCTTACCGGAAGGATTCAGATTCTAGCACCGAGTGCCGATGCCATTACAAGGGGGCTTTTCAGCGAAATTTGGCGGTCTTTTTGCCTTGACAAATTACTAATTCAAAAGCGAGTCGCCTATAGAGACCGGCGCGAGTTGCGATGCCCATGACATCGCGCTGTTGGTTATTTTGGTTTTTTTGCAGGAGGTCGAGAAACTGGCTGCGACGGCTGTATACTGGGCAGGACAGGCTACGAAGGCAACAGGTTCTTTGGAAAGTCAGCCGGGCACACAAATTTTGCTGTGCGATGAGTAAGAACGTGCGCTCCGCGTTTGAGGAAACTGCGATGGTCCATGTCTACCCGCTGTGCGACTCCGAAACTCGACTGCATGATACCTGTGGGCTAAACTGAAATCAAACTGACTATTAGGAGATGGATTTTGGCTAATATTCCTCTAAGCACCAGCGGCAGGACCGCCATGGAAATCGCAAAAGAAGCGGTCTTAATTTCCGGTAAATTGATGCTGGATAGCTTCTACGGATCGAAGGAAGTCACCTACAAAGGCCCTGGTGACGTCGTCACAGACGTGGACAAGGCTGCTCAAGAAGCCATTCATTTGCTTCTCACTAAAGAGTTCCCGGACATGGGATTTCTGGGCGAGGAGTCGGAAGGCGATCAGGCCGACAAAGGCTATGTGTGGATCGTCGACCCTGTGGACGGCACGCGCAATTATGCCGCTGGCATACCCAGTGTTGCCACAGTTGTAGGACTCGCTCTGGATGGCGAAGTGATGGTAGGCGTGAACTACGATCCCCAGATGAACGAGATGTTTCACGCCGAGAGAGGCAAGGGCGCTTACCTGAACGACACAAGGATTCACGTCACAGGCAACACGAATCTCAGCGAAGGAATTCTTGGAACGGATCTGAGTTACAACAGCAGTAGCACGACGAACGGCTTGGCAATAGTAAACTCCTTTTTGCCGGAGCTGTGGGCGCTGCGGGTAATGGGGTCTTCAGCCCTTGGGCTTTCCTATGCGGCAGCGGGAAGGTACGACCTCTATTTCCACGGCAGCCTTTCCCCATGGGACCAGGTGGCGGGCATGCTGCTGGTTGAGGAGGCTGGAGGGGTGGTTACGGACCGTAACGGGCAGCGCGCTACTGTGAATAGCGATGGCATTATCGCCTCCAATAAGACGCTACATGCCGAATTCATGCGTCGGACTGATGGCATGGACTGGCGCAAGCCAACACGAGCAAAATCATAGGTATTTGGCCTTTACGGACCAGGAGACTTTGCGCATATAATGGCCCCTAATGTAGACAGTGTTTAGCGGACGGAGCAGCACATGAACGGCATTCACGACATGGGCGGCATGCACGGGTTTGGCCCTATCGATATTGAGGAAGACGAGCCCGTTTTCCATCAGCTTTGGGAGGGCCGCGTCTATGGCATCGTAACCACTATTCGTGGTAACCACGA
>CAUZQF010000325.1:0-2844 GCA_963581905.1 Dehalococcoidia bacterium | reverse complement strand
CCATTGATCTCCCTCAGCAGCCTATCAACCGAATGCAGGTCTTCAATAGTGTCCACGTCAGCCCAAAAACTACCCGTCACGTCGCAGGTGGCAAATGGATTGCCCATGGAGCCTGAACGCAGGACCAAGTCGGTGATGCTAACATCAACGCCTTTGTCTACCATCAGCGCTTCGGTCGCCGCGAACACGTCGCTGGTCATCTGGAATACGCCAGTATCAATACAGTCCCAGACCTCTATTTCCTTGCCCAGGTTCACGATGTACCCGTCGTCGCCAACGGAAACCCTGGTTGCATCGTCGAGTTGGGAGGAGTGGTCAGCCCTGAAATCTACGCAAAGCGCGCAGCCTTTGTAGTTCTGGGACAGCAAGGTGCTTATTATTGAGAGGCTTATGACGTGGTCTCCCATGCATACGACGAAGGAGGAGTCGCCGATGAAGGAACGTGCCGCATAGATGGACATTGCATTCCCGCCATCGTCGTAGTGGTCGTTGTAGACGTAGGCCAGGGAGGGATAGCTTAGCTTAAGAGCCTCCTCCACTGCTCCGTTCATGTAGCCCACCACAATGGCAATGTCAGATATGCCAGCTGACATCAAAGCGTCCAGAGGGTAATTGATCAGGGGCTGCTCAGCCAACTCCAAAAGTACCTTTGGAGTTTTCAGCGTTAATGGTCGCAATCGCCCTCCGTCGCCGGCGGCGAGAATTATTCCCTTCATAGAACCTCCTCATTCCACACATCATCGATTGCTAACAGTTTTTTTTGTTATCTAGAGCCTCCCTTTAACACACACACGACCAACTATCATGAAAAGAAATCAATATGACAGCAGGCGTCCAAAATCCCATAAGCGTACGGTACAGAATAGGAGTGCCGGGACATGGCCTACCAAGCGCTACAAAGCGGCCTAGGTAGTGCCGTCGAAATCATTCACAAGAACTGGTGTAACGCGTGTAATGAACCGCTGCCGGGCACCGCAGTGTAGCAGATTGGCTGTGGTAAACGTATTATCTTGAAGACAGCACCGCCGCACCCATCAGATTGAGGGCGCGGCGAATACATCTAGATCGGCGGGAACCTCTTGTGCCATTCGGTGGCCTGCTCGTACGCGTGTGCTACCTTGAACGCCGCAGCCTCGTCAAAAGGCTTGGCTGCAATCTGCAAGGGCAATGGCAGAGGTTTCTCACCCTCGGTAAAGCCACAGCATGTCGAGAGGGCAGGATTGCCCGCGCAGCTGTAGAGCCCTCTGAAATTGCCGTCTTTCAGCGCGTTTGCCGCCGCCTGTTGACTGCGAATGCCTGGAGTCAGGTCCATTATGCCTGCTGGCGACGCCGAGGTTGGCTGGATTAGAACGTCGTAGGTCTCAAAGGCCTCCAGCACCTGTCGACGCACCAGTTGACGCGTCTTCTGGGCCTTGTAATAGGTCTGCGATGGAATAATCTCACCAGTCATGAAGCCGACTCGGATGTTGGGATGGAAGTCCTGGGGCCTCTCCCGAACCATCTGGGGATTCAGGCTCACTCTCTCTACGCTGGTAATGACCCGCATGGCCACTCCAGAGATAGAAGCAAGGGGCAGCGAGACCTCAGTGACTTCTGCACCCAGCTGGCGCATGACGTCGGCGGCCTTCAGCACCGCGTCTCGCACGTCGTCAGCGACGCCCGATTCATCAGTTAGAAGCTCCTTAATGATGCCAACCTTCATGCCTCGTATGTCGCCATCAAGCTGACTGCGATAGTCCGGCACCGCCGCTTCCCACGTGTAGGGATCGTTGGGGTCGTGGCCGGCGATAGCTCCCAAAGTTATGGCACAGTCTTCCACCGTGCGAGATAGCGGGCCAATGGTGTCGAACGACCAGGACGCGCCGTCTACGCCAAATCGGCTCACCCTACCCCACGAAGGTCGTATGCCTGTGAGACCACAGTTCGCCGCTGGGCCTCGCACGGAGCCTCCGGTGTCCTCTCCCAGCGCAGTGGAGCATAGGCACGCCGCCGTAGCCGCACCCGAGCCTGTGCTGGAGGTTCCCGGGTTGCGCTCCAGGTCCCAGGGATTGCGCGTGACGCCAAAGGCAGAGGTTATAGGGTCGCCAAAGGCAAATTCTGTCATGTTCAACTTGCCCAGTACTATGGCGCCAGCCTTCTTCAGATTCGACACAACGGTGGCATCTCCATCAGGGACGAAGTTTTCCCTGTGCTTGGAGGCGCTGGATGTTCGAATGCCCTTCGTGTGGATCTGGTCCTTTATGCCCACAGGTATTCCGTGGAGAGGGCCAATGTAGTTTCCCCTGGCAATATCATCAGTAGCCACCGCAGCGTCCCGGAGGGCGTCCTCGGAAAGCACTGTGATGTATGAGTTAAGCTGAGGGTCCACCTGAACGATTCGATCGAGATAAGCCTGCACAACGTCTGTCGGCGTTATCTCCTTAGTCTGAATTAGTCGGGCCTGCTCTGAGAGAGAAAGAAAAGCTATGTCCTTTGAATCCACTTCGATACCTCCATCTGATGTATACGTAAGAAAAAAATAGAGAAGAGCTGTTGTTAACCTGCCGGTTCGTACGGCGGGATGATTGGAAGTGGCTCTACGCTATTCAGGCCAGGAAGATCGATCGCATCCATAGCTTCCAGCATGGCATTGAGGCTGTAGGTCACCTGGGAAAGGTCCGGCTCCTGGATGTCCAGACTTACGGCTCTACCTAAAGCCTGGATGTCTTCGTTAGACAGTGAAGGCATTGTTATCTCCTTTTGGGATGTCCGGCTAGCTTGGAAGCCGAACGTGAGTCTGGCATTGTTGACGAACAATTAATCGGTTCCCAGTATACCTCGGCGCCCCCCAATCGTCACCAGGCA
>CAUZQF010000324.1:0-2876 GCA_963581905.1 Dehalococcoidia bacterium | reverse complement strand
GCCGATTTCTGTGACGATGACCCCATTCATTTCCCGGCCCTTCAAAAAGTCGCAGGTGCGGCAGAACCTAGCCACAAACGTACTGGCAGGCGTACTATACAGGTTGTCTGGAGTGTCGATCTGCTCCAGTCTGCCCTCCCGCATTATGCCGACTCTGTCCGCCATGGCGAAGGCCTCATCCCGATCGTGAGTAACCAGCACCGTCGCGATGTTATTGCTGCGAAGAATTCTCTCGACCTCGCCGCGCATTTCCAGACGCATGTCAGTGTCCAGATTGCTGAAGGGCTCGTCCAGCAAGATGATCACCGGTCTAGGAGCAATCGTTCGAGCCAGAGCCACCCTCTGCTGTTGCCCACCCGAGAGTTCGTGTGGATATCTTGCTTCCATGC
Organism: Dehalococcoidia bacterium; assembly: GCA_963581905.1. Lineage (GTDB taxonomy): Bacteria > Chloroflexota > Dehalococcoidia > Lucifugimonadales > JADFKI01 > Casp-Chloro-G4. The sequence continues at coordinate 2,487 of CAUZQF010000324.1, read as the reverse complement.
CAGTAAGTCTCACCAGCTCCATGACTTCGTCAAATCGGCCCTCGCGTTCTGACTTCGGCATGCTTTTCAAACCGAAGGACACGTTCTGCTTCACAGTCATATGTGGAAACAGTGCGTACTCCTGGAAAACCATTCCCAGGTTTCTGCGGTCCGGCGCCAGGTTGGTACTTTTTGACGAGGCAAGCTTGCCGCTGATAAATATCTGGCCACCATCCAAGTTATCAAAGCCCGCTATTAACCTAAGCAGAGATGTTTTGCCGCATCCGCTTGGCCCTAGAATAGAAAGGATTTCTCCAGGTACCAACTCGAAGTCCACATCTTCCACGGCAGTAACAGCGCCATGATATCTGGTGACACCCGAGCAACACATAACTGCCTCGCTCACGCCCTCAATCCTCTCTCTCGAATGACTAAGAAGCCCATAGGCACCGATGATATCAGAATCAAAAGTAAGGCTGGGGCCGCCGCCCGGGCAAACAAGGCCTCAGAGGATGCGGACCAGATTTCCGTAGCTAGCGAATTAAAGCCCAGCGGTCCCAAGATCAGCGTGGCGGGCAACTCCTTCATAGTAAGGAGGAATACCATTGCCGCGCCCATGATCAAGCCGGGTCGCATCAGTGGCACAGTGACCCTTATCAGAACGCCCAACTGAGTATAGCCCAGGCCTCTTGCTGCTTCCTCCAATCGAGGATTTATCTGAAGCAGAGAAGAGCGTACTGATGCCAGCGCGACGGGGAAAAACAGGACAGCGTAAGCAAAGACCAGAAGCCACGTGGTCTGATAAATCGGCCTGGCGTAACGAACGCCGAAGAACACCAGCGCCAGCGCCACGACCACTCCTGGCAACGCGTACCCGACGTAGCTGATCGGCTCCATCAGCCTGCTCAGCAGAGATGGATGCCTCACGACTAGCGCCGCTACCGGTATCGCCAACAACACCGTTACAAGGGCCGCCAGCGCTGAGACTAAAACAGAGCTATGTGTGGCCTGCCAAAGCAGCAATAGGGGTTCGCCAGCGGCCACGCCTCGCAAGAACCAGAAAACTAGCACCGCAGTCGGCATCGCCAGTGCCAGAATGGATATGGTGCCCAAAAATAGAATAGCCGGCCACTTCCACGCGCATAGCTTTTGCACCCGATGGTCTCTGGCCGCTCCGGAGCCAGTCCGAAAGTATTTCCGGCGACCCCGGGTGTAGACTTCCGTGAGAAGTACGACGACAGCCATTGCCACCAGAATCAGCGAAAACATGGCCGCCAACGATCGGTCCAGCGCAGACTCGTACTGCTGAAATATCACCCACGTAAAGGTCGGAAAGCGCATGAGGGAGACGGCGCCAAAATCGCTGAGAGTATAGAGGCCAACCAGAAGCGACCCCGCCGCAATGGATGGCCTAAGCTGAGGCAAGGTCACACGCCAGAATGTACTGACGGCACTGTGCCCGAGACCTCTGGCAGCCTCCTCCGCGGAAGAGTCCAGGTTGTTAATGGCGCCTCTCACCGTGAGAAACAGGTAGGGGTAGCTAAGCAGGGCCAGCACGAACGTAGCGCCTACCAGGCCGTGTATATCGGGTAGCCTTTCCACTCCAAACAGTGAACCCAGGGCCTGTTGCGCGAGACCTCTAGGCCCCATTACCGATATGAAAAGAAAGGCACCAACAAAGCTGGGTATTACCAAGGGAAGGGCAGCAAGAAGCGTCCACGCTCCTTTAAAAGGCAGGTCCGTGCGGGAGGTTAGCCAGGCCATAGGCACAGCTATCAGAGCCGACACCCCGGTTACGGTTGCTATTAGGAGAGCTGTTCTTCCAATGGTCTGGACCGTCCTGAATCTGAAAAGAACGTCCCATACCTCTTCCCCTGCGCTGGCGCTTCGAAGCACAAGATAGGCCACCGGCACAAGCATCGCCAAGCCCACCAGAATGGCAGGTATTAGGACGGTAAAGGGCGGCACCTTAATGCGGAGGCCCCTGGTAATGCGGCCCTGTGCAAACGCGCCTATAGGATTCAATGTTGCCAAATTGGCCTTCAGCCTTAATCGATCAAGAATTTCTGATTTAGTTGAGAATGCCCAGGTCTCTGAGCAACGCCTGAGTGCCCTGCAAGTCGTCCAGATCGGCCATGTCGATAGTCGGCTTCTGGATTTCATCCATGGGCTTCAGCAAACTGTGAGTCGCAACGCCTTCGACGACCGGGTACTCGAAAGTATCGTCGGTGAAGTACTGCTGGGCCTCCGGCGAAAGCATGAAGTCTATGAATTTTTCGGCGGCGGTCGGGTTCTTCGATGTCTTCAAAATTCCCGCACCGGCCACCATCACCAGGCTATCGGGACCAAGAGAGGTCGGATGATAATTTCGAGCAGCAAAGCCTTCGCCTTGCTCCTGAATGAACCTATACAGGTAGTAATGATTCACGAGGCCCACATCAATCTCGCCAGACGCTGCAGCCGCTACAATCGGCGTATTCTTGGGGTACTCTTTCGGGTCGTTAGCCT
>CAUZQF010000323.1:0-2906 GCA_963581905.1 Dehalococcoidia bacterium | reverse complement strand
TGATTCCTCTGCATCCTGTCCTAAAGATGTTTGGCAAAAGCATGCTTTTCTTCGTGTTACTCATTGCCGTCGCCTCGTGCTCAGGCGATGTAGGCCCCGAGGGGCCTGTGGGCCCACAGGGTATTTCAGGTGGACAAGGCAAAATTGGGGATTCTGGCGTTGACGGCGTTGACGGCTCCTCTGGACCACGGGGTATTGCCGGTTCACAGGGAGTCGCAGGGCCTACTGGCGAAGACGGAGTAGACGGCTCCACTGGTATCCACGCCCAGCGCGACGATTAATAGGACAAGAGTCAGAATTCGAAAGTTAGTTGTAAACCTTTTGCGCATCCCCGCTCCCGCCTATCGACTTATTGGTGAAATTTTCGCTGCACTGACTGAATAAAGATAGGCTGAGATACAATATTTATGTAAACTAATAATGGTTCTGATTGTATTGCCGGCTCGACATTTGGTCAAGCCCGTTATGCCGTTAACGAGGTCATATTAAATACAGGAAAACTATGAAAATCATCAGAATGAGATTTGGCACTCCCTTTTCAACTACGTAAACGCACTGGCCGGGCGTCCCGTGATGGATTTGCGACAAGACCTTGGCTGCCCCAGCGAAGGTAATTGGACGTATTCGACTTCATTCTGCAGCGTGTCATACAATTAGCAGGGCCAAATCTACTGGTTGTAAACGCAGGAAGAGGCAGCACGAAGAGACATGAGTGAACATATGAAAAACCTTGTGCGCCGCATGTATGAAGAGGCCTGGAACGAAAACAGGCTGAATGTCATAGACGAGATTTGTGCTGCCGATTATGTTGGTGTCGGGCCGTATGGCAACGAAATAGGCCCAGAGGCAGTCAAGCGCGGTGTTGCCAGCCGCCGTTTATCTTTTCCAGACATACATGTGACCATCGAGGACATGATTGCGGAGGGCGATAAGATCGTGGCACGCCTGACCTTTCGGGGTACGCACGACGGCGTGTTCCAGGGTATTCCGCCCACCGGCAAAGAGGTCTCGTGGTCAGGCATCTGGATATATCGTGTCGCCAACGGTCTGTTCGCGGAACGCTGGCACAACTACGATATGCAGGGTCTGCTGGAACAGATTAACGCCGGCCCTTAATAAGCGTTTTATAGGCTTCGTTACGAATGCATTCGCAGCCCAGGCCTTTGCAAAACGTTTTCTAGACGATGCGCTTTAGGGTGAAACGGTGAGGTGACGTCGTGAATATTGTCGGATTAGGAGGAAATATGCCAGAAGAATCTCATGAGAACAGTTCGATTGATAGCTCAGAGGTGTCTGCTATTGCGGCACTGAATAGAGGAATCGAACTGGAAGATGCCCAAGATTTGCAGGGTGCCGCGTTGGCCTACCAGGACAGCGTAGACCTTGGCCGCCGGAGCAACTCCGCGTCAGGGTTGGAGGCGGGCGCCCAGGCAGCCTTCAATTTGGCATCGGCCCCCAGCGAGACAGAACAAGCAGAGCAGACCGAACGAGTTCTGCGGGCTTACTCCGATTGTGTGGAGTTGGGACGACTGAGCGGGAGATCCGTCGGCAGGGAAGCTGGTGCATCGGCTGCATTTAACATGGGGCTGATGCTGGAGGACGGGCAGGACGCAGAGGGAGCGCTTCAGGCATACAGGGATAGCATCGAGCTTGGCGGGCTCAGCGAAACAGGCGCTGGCTCCGAGGCTGGGGCCAAAGCAGCCTTCGGTCTGGCCATCATGTTGGGAGAGTCCGACGACATCGATGGCGCGCTTCAGGCTTACCAGGAAAGCATTGATCTGGGTCGAATGAGCGAGACGGCAGAGGGTTACGAAGTCAGATCGATGGCTACGTACAATCAGAAATTGTTACGGGAGCAGTCTGGCGGGGCATAAATGGTCTGATTAGCTTCGGGCAATCGGCGATAGGTCCGCAAGGACAGGCATTACACGCCCTTGGCCTGGGATTCGATGCACGTCAGAGGTATCATTTCAGGCAGCCTCTCAGCCTTTTTCTATCGTCACCGCTAGTCCGAAGGTCTTTATGCGATCGCCGTAGAACTCCGCCAACTCCAGTCGCCATGACCCAACGATTCCGACACCCTTCGTATGCGCCTCGACCATGATGTTAATGGCGTCCTGCGACGATAGCGTGTCGACAGCCTTGCACAGCGAATCGACAACGTAATCCATGGCGTGATGGTCGTCGTTGTGCAGCATGACCAGCCACGGCACCTGCGATTTAAGAACATCCTGAATGGTCTCGTCCACGCTCTTGACGGGCGCGACGACTGGAGGCTCGGTCGTGGGGGCTTCGGTATTTCCAATAGGGCGCAATGTGTTCCTCAAAAGGGACGGCCGGTCCCTATGCCTATGGCTATGCCCGTGGTGATGAAGGACCGGCCGCATAATGGGTATGCAGAAATTACAGGGCTTGCCTTTGGCCGGTCTCCGCAGCTCTTTCCATAGCGGCCAGCATCTTGTGACGCTGCACAGCCGTGTCGAAGTCTGGCTCAGCCCGCTTGCCAGTTGCGATGGCGTCGGCGAACCTGCTCCACATCTGCGCCACATTGTAAGGAGGCCCCTGAGGCATTTCCTCATTAACCCACATGAGGCTTGATGGTATGGGCAGGTCGGAGAGCGAGTCGTCGGTCGACCTGCCCCCTTGCAGGTGCACGCTCTCGATCTGCGCGCCGCCTCGGCCCTCGAGGGAAAGCGTGCCTTCTCTGCCGTAGACTTCCAGTTTGAATCCGCTGCCGTGCCATGGGATACTGCTCACGTGAGCTGAGACTACTGCCCCGCTTTCCAGCGTGCCGTTGATGAGTATATTGTCAGGGGAGGTAACATCAACCATGCGATCCGTGTCGGTCTCATGCCACTGAGGCACCTGCGTGGATATGACAGAAGAAACCTCTTTGAATTCGCCCA
>CAUZQF010000322.1:0-2938 GCA_963581905.1 Dehalococcoidia bacterium | reverse complement strand
TACTCGTGCACCGCCAGGCCTACGCCGTGACCCAGGCTGTGGCCAAAGTCGTCGCCGTAACCGGCCTCTGCAATGATATCCCTGGAGATCGCGTCGCACTGCTCACCGGTCATGCCAGCGGTGACCTTGTCCTCGGCCTCCAACTGCGCCTGCAGGACGATATCATAAATCTCCCGAAACTTCTCGTCCGGGGTGCCGATGAAGATCGTCCGGGTGAGATCGCTGCAGTAGCCCTGGTACTTGGCGCCCATGTCTATGACGATGACGTCGCCCTCTTTAATGACCGTCTCGTCGGCCCTGTGGTGGGGCAGAGCGCCATTGGCACCCGCGCCCACTATGGTGTCGAAAGAGATCATCTCGGCGCCGCGTTCCCGCATTGCCTTCTCAAGTTCCCAGGCCACAGCCTCTTCCGTCATGCCCGGAACGATGCTTGGGCTGACCTGATCGATGGCTTCGTCCGCAATCTCAACGGCCCTGGTCAGCAGCTTGAGTTCGTCGGCGTCCTTGTAAAGCCTCAGGCCCTCGATGATGCCTGACACACCCACAAGCTCTGGATTATTTGTGCCCTTGCCTTCAGCGGCAGCCTTGGCAAAGGACTCATGCAGAGAGACCGTCATCTCGGTTTTCTCGAAGCCGATCCTCTTCACGCCCTGCTCCGCCGTCCACTCGGGGAACCAGTCAAGGCCAGACGCAGTTCGGTGTACACGGTAGTCGGGGGACTGCTGTCCAGCTTGCTCGATATATCGAAAGTCTGTGGCCAGCACAGCGTCGTTCTTCGATATCAGCAGGTACCCGGCCGAGCCTGTGAATCCAGACATGTAGCGTCGGTTGTCGGTCGACGAGATCAGGATTCCATCCAGTCCCTCTGCCTCTAGCTTCGCTCGTAATTTATCTAATTTCATTTTGCTGCTCATGGTTATCCTTTTGTACCGATATTGGGCATGACGATCTGATTAACTCTGCTTAAGATGGGCCGCCAGGTACTCCAGCGCAAACAGGTAGCCCTGCCAGCCCAGTCCTGCGATCTGCCCCACGGCGATATCTGAAATGACCGAGTGGTGGCGGAACTCCTCGCGCGCGTGGATGTTCGACAGGTGTATCTCGACAATGGGAAGCCTGGAGTCGGTCAGCGCGTCCCGCATGGATATGCCATAGTGGGTCAGCGCGCCAGCATTGATAATAATACCTGAAGCGTCTTCAGCGGCGACTTGAAGGTAGTCAACAATCGCGCCCTCGTGGTTGGACTGAAAAAACTCGACGTATACGTCCAGTTCCCGGGCCTTGTCCGCTACCGCTTCCTCAATATCAGCCAAAGACTTTGCGCCGTAGTAAGAGGGTTCTCTCTTACCCAGCATATTGAGGTTGGGCCCATTAACAACCAGTACTTTCATATAAATGGCTCCGGGCGTGGTCGACACGCCGGCAAATTACGGGGCTAATGAATCTGAACGAGGCTTATGCCAGGACAACTTAATTTCTGATAACGCCGCAGAGGCACGCCGATGTTGGGTTCATTGTAATACGAAAGGTGGCACGTGGGGAACCTGCCGCGAGGTCGAAGAGCGACTGAATAAACTGGTTGAGACCCAGCAGAACAAGAAAGGTCACGAGGCTGGCAGCTACTATGAGCGATGTTTTCTTCATGGCTGGTGCTGGATTCCTTGGTAACGACTTGATCGCAAATCAGATGTTGTCCCTAAGATAAACAGCAAATACCTGCCATCAATCTTGCTGTCGTTTGCAGCGACTCTGTCCTATTAACAAGCGGCTCACGCGTCGCTTTGAGGACCGCTAGCAGGCTTGGAGCGAGGATGCGCGCCCAGGTAGACTCTCCTGGCCTCGACCTGGGTGACATGCGTGTAGATCTGCGTTGTGGCAGGGCTGGAATGCCCCATGAGGTCCTGCACCACACGAAGGTCAGCGCCGCCCTCCAGCATATGTGTCGCGAAGGAGTGTCGCAGCGTGTGCGGATGAACACCAGCAGGAAGCCCGGCCTTAACGCTGTATCTGCGCACCTTCTCCTGGATGCTGCGCTGGCTCAGACGTCCACCAAACCTGTTCAGAAACAGAGTGACGCCGCTTTGACCGCTGGCCAGCTTCGGCCTTGCCTCCCTTAGGTAACGCGTGAGAGATTGTCGAGCCGACTCGCCTATCAGCACTATGCGCTGCTTTGAACCCTTGCCTGTGACGCGAATCTCCCGCGACGGCAGATTCATGTGCGTAACGTCCAGACCGCTGGCCTCGCTGACCCGCAGTCCTGCGCCATACATAAGCTCCAACAAGGCCCTGTCTCGTAGGCCAACCAGAGTGGTTAGATCGGGAGCCTCCATTAGCTTATCGGCCTGCGCCTGGGACAGAAAACGAGGCAACCGTTTTTCCATTCGCATGGAGCCTCGTCTTGGAAGCGGGTCGCCCTCGATGAGTCCCTTTCGTGTAAGCCAAGCGAGGAATGTGCGCAGCGTGCTTGTCTTGCGAACGACGCTGGGCCTGGCGTAACCAAGCTCTGTAATCCAAGCCAGGTATCCACGCAGAACCACCTTATCCAGCTGTCTCCAATCAGAAATATACCTTGAAAGCATGAACTCATACAACGGCTGAATATCGGCCGCATAGTTGCGGATGGTCAGGTCCGCCAGATCTTTATCGCCCTTTAGGTGCCTCTGGAATTCCTCTATGAGGCTGCGCCACTCGTTTTCTTCCATGTCCTAAAACTATCGAGATACTAGAGAACCTTCAAGGCTTGGGCGGTCACAAGAACGACCAATCCCAAGAGACGTTCACATCGTAAGTAAGACGGGCCATTCCTTTCATAAAATCTTCACATTTATTTGATACGATTCCAATTATGAGTTTTGTTATGAGAAATAACTGGCTAGTCGACACTGTACGCAAACTGAGTCGGCGACAAATTGCTGTACTCCTGGTTGTTGTCATCGGT
>CAUZQF010000321.1:0-2992 GCA_963581905.1 Dehalococcoidia bacterium | reverse complement strand
AGCAAGGCGCAGACAACGCTCGGTTGTTGGCCGCCAGGGATCTTTTCAAGCTCTGGGAATCTGAATAAGACCCCCTAAACTTCCTGAGAAGCCTGCCCCGTATTTGGCCGCCCTTTTGTTTCCCATTTATCTTCTTCAGTAAGGCCGCGTTTTAGCGCCTAATTGTTGACAGGTGCATAGGGCGTAGCTATGATAATCACCGAAGAAACTGGCTCTTTACTATGACGTGTTGCGCCGTTTTCAATCGGTGATTTTATGTTGATTACGCATTAACAATAAGGCATTGAATGCACAAGAAGAAGGAGGTGGGTTTTGGCTGAGTATACCAAGGCCGAAGCAATGGATTGGGCGCGGGAAAATCTGCACGGGCAGTGGACGACTCTCATGACACCTTTCACTCCGGAAGACGAACTGGACGAAGAGGGTCTTAGGCACAACATTCGACACATTCGGTCCTTAGGGACCCGGGGCGGAGGCTGCTCTTGGGCCATGGGTGAGTTCTGGAGCCTCACTATGGAAGAGAGGCTTCGTCTGTTCAGCGTAACCGCTGATGAGGCCGGTGGAGAGTGGCCAATCGCGGCCCATGTTTCCCACACCTCTTACAAGGACATGCTTGCACTGGCTGACCATGCAGAGGGCTCTGGCTTCGATATCCTTATCGTTGCCGCCCCTTATATGGTCACCAAGACGGAAGCCCAGGTAATCGACTGGGTGAAGAAGCTGGCAGACAATACCAATCTCGGCATCATGTATTACAACTCCCCCCAGTTCGGCCTCGTAATGAGCGTCGACGGGCTAGAGTCGCTCTGCAAGATTCCCAACGTGGTTGGTGTCAAGGAAGCCAGTTTCAACCCTGAGCTTTCCATAGAAGCCCACACCAGGCTGGGTCGGGACTCCATAATCAGCACTCCCGATGAGTGGATCATGTTCAAGGGCCGGGAGATGGGCTTTGAGCAGCAGGTCATGTTCGCCAACACCTCGGACTGGCGCTTCGACACTCCCGAGAAGAACTACTACAACCAGTTTATTGACAAGGCCATGCGTGGCGACCTCGACGACGAGTTCTACGCCACTCACGTAAAGCCGATGAAGGAAGTTTCCGATAAGTGGTGGAAGCGGACTGTCGAGATGGCCAGCGGCTCCCTTCCGGCTCCTCTATGCAAGTACTGGGGAGAGCTGATGGGAATGGCTGGCGGCCATGTAAGGCAGCCACATATCAATTTCACGGACGAAATTAAGGCTCAAGTAAAGCAGGATGTCGAAGAAGCCCTGCTGAAAATATAGGTTTTGATGAGACAAATACTATGATTTTAATGGTTAGTGTCCAGAATCTGGAAGAAGCACTTCAAGCACTGAAGGGCGGCGCTGACATTGTTGACGTCAAGAATCTTCAGGAGGCCCGGGTAGGCTCAGCGCACCCCCACATTGTGCGGGACGTGCGAAACGCCATACCAATGGACAAACACGCCAGCGTGACTCTAGGCGTGGTGCCCAATCAGATCGGCACGGTGGCCATGGCCGTCTACACTGCCGGTGTTCTCGACGCGACTTCTGTAAAAGTCGGATTCATGGATACCGAATACGCGGTTGCCGAGGAGACCCTGAACTCCTGCCGTGAAGTCCTCGATGGCTTTAACACCAAGCTCATTGGCTGCATATTTGCGGACAACGACCTGTATGGTGGTCTTGAGCCGCACCTTATGAACAAACTAGCTAAGGACACCAAGTGCGACGGCTGGTTGCTTGATACCCTGACCAAGGACGGCCGTAACCTCTTCGACTTCATCCGAGAGGAGGAGCTGAAGGAGATGGTGATGGAGGGCAAGGAAGCTGGCATGAGCACTGCTCTATCCGGTCACCTGGCTCTCAAGGACCTGGACGAATTGGCCAGGATCAACCCAGACATCGTTGGTGTACGAGGCGCTGCCTGCACCAATAGCGACCGTGAGGCTCGCGTCGACTGGGAAGCAGTAGCCGAGTTCAAGCGACAGGTGGACATGCGCCAGACCGGTGAAGTTAATGTGTATGATCACTCCCCCGTTGGGACTGGCTCGAATGGAGCCAACGGCACCTCCGACAGCGGTTGGGTTGTAATCGACGGCACCGGCAAGAACTGCGCCGGTATCATAGCTGCCCTGACCGAGCACATTGCTCAGGACTCCAAGTCACTGGTTGAGGTCCTCATACCGGATGTGCTGAATACCTACGACGTAATTGTGTGGGCGGAGAAGAAGAATCATACGGTTCTCAACAAGCGGAATGACTCCGCTGGCTTCGTACGAATGCTAATACAGCCGTAAATCCGACCCCTAACTACCCCTGAAAACTAGAAAGCGCGTCACTCGGAGACATTGGAATTGCCGGGAGGCGCGCTTTCTGCTTACGCAGGCGAACTAAATTAGCTCCGTCCGGAGAGAGAGCTGATACACTCCTAGTTCGCTGAGATATCGACCCTTGTAGATCGAATACCCTGCACAAGTAACACCAATTGCTACATAATTGCTGAGCTGTGCATTGATGGTGTTCAAGTGTCATGCTACGATTGAAATATGAATTCACAGGAGCCGAAATATGGTCCCTGAGACCGTTGAAGCAATAGCAGTATATGTTGGACTCATCAGAGACATAATTTTGTTGCTGGTACTTGTGGCCATACTGGCGACAGTGGTACTCATCTATCGTAAAGTTTCCAAGGCGATAGGTTCTGTCGGTCGTATTGTAAAAACAACAGAAGAAATGGTAACTTCAGTTCAAGAGAACCTGGTTAGGCCCGCTTCACAAGGTTCAAGTGTGGCCTTCAGTCTGGGAAAGGTCGCGGCCTTCCTACGAGGTCGTAAGAAGCAAGAGTAAGCGCTAAAGGAGGTACGATTGTGGCAGACAAAAATGAGAGTGGCGGATCGTTTACGTTAGGATTCATCCTTGGTGGTATTATCGGTGGCCTTGTGGCGATGTTAGTGGCTCCTAAGGCGGGTTCTGAAACAAGATCGGACCT
>CAUZQF010000320.1:0-2993 GCA_963581905.1 Dehalococcoidia bacterium | reverse complement strand
TGGGGAGGCATTCCCACGTCCTACCTTGTCGCGCGATACAAGCTCGGCATCGACATCCGCGACTATGGCTCCGGCAACGTGGGCGCATCCAACGCCCTGTCCCAAATTGGCAAGGTAACGGGAATTCTCATCGGCACATTCGACTGCGTTGGCAAGGGCATCCTGCCTGTGTTGCTGGCCAGATGGTTGGACCAGAGCCTGGCCATTCAGGTAGCGATCGGTATGGCAGCCATAGCAGGCCACAACTGGTCGCCCTACCTCAAGCTGACAGGAGGCAGGGGGGTTGCCACAGCCTTAGGTCTGCTTGTAGTCTTCGGGCTATGGCCGGAGTACCTTATAGTGGGAGTTGTGGTCGGCATAGTAGGCAGGTTGCTATTCAGAGACTCGGGTTTCTGGACATTCGTTTCGCTGCTGGCACTACCGGTGATGGCCTTCCTGTTCCATCGTCCAGCGGAAATCATAGCGATGACGCTGGCCATAGGAGCTCTGTTACTGGCCAAGAGGCTCATGGCTAACGGGGAACCACCGGATCCCGGCATAGGGCGATTCCATGTATGCCTCTATCGCATCCTATGGGACAGAGATACGGCAACGAAGGATGAATGGACTAACCGCATGCCAGATACTACGTTCAAGAACTAGTTGATAAACTATGACTCAAGTAAATTACTGCCCCAGGAACCCTAAGAAAGAGACCAATCTCAGGTGCAACCGCTGTGAGGAATACATCTGCAGCGATTGCATGGTGCAGACTCCAGTCGGGGCTCGCTGCCCTACCTGTGCCAGGTCCACGCCTATACCCACCTATAACGTAACCGCGACTTATAGGATCCGAGGAATTGCTGCAGGCGTTGTGTCAGCGGCTGTTCTGGGCGGCGCATTCTATTTTTTGACAATGTGGACCCTTACAGAGTTCGTGTATCGGCTATATCCATATCCTCAGGTCGCCGCCATCGTCGGAATTGGGCTTGCTATCGGAGAGGTGATTTCGTTAGCCGTTAATCGGAAGAAGGGACGCATTCTCAAAATCGTTAGTTCCTGTTCGGTTCTTGTGGCTATCTTCATCACTACTTATACGCTTCAGTCCACCTACGGAATGCATCCCTACGTAATGCTCAGCATAGCTGGCGCGTTCTGGCTCTCGCTTCGTCGGTTTTAGAGGAATGCGTGCAAAAAAGCATGCGCTTAGAGTTCTCTCCTGCCCCATAACCATGATTGAATTGCCCTCCACGAATTCCTAAAAATACCACGCTCTCAAAGTTTCTTCTATGTTGTATATGCAACTAATTGACAATATACTAAGGCTTGAATGTTAGTATTCGATATGTCTGAACATCGATTGACGGTCTTAGATTAATTAATTGGCAGGATGTAATATTAATTCATGAATCCAGCCCTCTAGCCTCACTGTTTAATTTACGAATACCGTAAGGCATTTACCCACGTTAGTGAGAAGTCATTGACAATTTTCGCACATAATTAGTATGATTCGAGTCAATAGCTTGAATCGCCTGGGAATTTTCAAATATGGATGATTTGGACTCAAACATAATTTCGATGCTCCAGGAAGACGGGAGAGCATCAAATGCGGGCATTGCCAGACAAGTAGGGGTCACTGAAGGAACAGTCAGAAGAAGGCTGAAGCGCCTGGTAGACGAAGAGTACATCCACGTCATTGCGATGCTGGATCCCGGCAAACTAGGCTACAGATCAGAGGCTCTTGTCGGCGTGATGGTAGACCCGGACAAGATCGACGTGGCCGCGGAGGAAATCTCCAAGCTCGACGAGGTTAGCTGGGCCGCTGTAACAACCGGTGCCTACGATATTTTCGCATGGGTCGCACTACCAACCTCTGAAGACCTGGGCATTTTTCTGCGCACCAAGGTAGGATCCATCGCGGGTGTCCGTAGAACAGAAACATTTGTCAATTTGAGTGTGAAGAAACGCGGATTCGGCTCCGGCGCGTAGCGCACCTCCTCTGACTCACCAGCGACTTTTAATTAATGGCGTCCCATCATATGTTGGGGACGCTATTTTTCGTCTCTGTCGGCTCGAAACCTGTATAATCTTGCTACAACTTTAGCCGAACAGTGGTCTTGCCGCTCATCCATTAGACTCGCCCAAAAGGCGTGAAACCAATGAACGGGCCTTGGCCGCCTCGGTCAACCATTTCAAAGGCATCACCTAAGGGGAGCAAACTTGCTTAAGACGATCAGCTGCGGCGACGTACGTACCGAACACATAGGTAAGACAGTGACACTGGCCGGCTGGGTGAATCGCCGCAGGGACCACGGCAACCTGATATTCATCGACCTCCGTGACCGCGAAGGCCTGGTCCAGGTCGTTTTCAATCCGGAACAGGCTGCAGAAGCGCATAACGCGGCCGAGCAGCTAAGGAACGAATGGGTCATCCAGGTTATAGGTGAGGTGACCAAGCGACCAGAAGGCAGCGAGAACCCTAATCTAGCCACTGGCGATGTGGAAGTCGTCATCTCCCAGTTGACGGTCCTAAATGAGTCCAAGACTCCTCCCTTCTATATCAACGAGGAGAGCGATGTAGACGAGTTCATTCGCCTGAAGTATCGCTACATGGACCTGCGCAGGCCAGCCATGCGAGACATGCTGATCATGCGCCACAAGTTAGTTAAGTTCACCCGTGACTACCTGGACGAACGGGGCTTTCTCGAAATTGAGACTCCTATACTTATAAAAAGCACACCGGAAGGCGCTCGCGACTACCTCGTGCCCAGCAGGCTATACCCAGGTCGTTTCTATGCGCTACCCCAGTCGCCACAGCAGCTAAAGCAGTTGCTTATGGCGGCGGGCGTGGAGCGCTACTACCAGATCGCCAAATGCTTCAGGGACGAGGACCCGCGCGCGGACAGGCAGCCTGAGTTTACCCAGCTCGACCTAGAGATGAGCTTTGTGGAAGAGGACGATGTACTCAATCTCACCGAGGAACTGTACACCAAGCTAATTGAGACGTTGTTCCC
>CAUZQF010000319.1:0-3011 GCA_963581905.1 Dehalococcoidia bacterium | reverse complement strand
CTGCCCTGATATTTTGCGATGTCCTCTTCAAGGGCATGTAACGGCCAGTGCGGCGCTGTGTAGGCGATGTAGAGGAAGAATGGATTGTCACTTCCTGATCCTTCGTCAACCATACGAACAGCCTCATCGGATATCGCGTCCGTGTAGTGGAAGTCGTCGGTCTCTACCTCGATAAATGTGTCTCCCCGCATAAGCGTCGCAGGGTCGTAATAATTGCCTGAACCAGTGAGCGTGCCGAAAAATTTATCAAACCCACGCTGAGTGGGAGTCGGATGTGATTCGTCGCCAGCCGTCCAAGCATCGGGATTTCTAAGGCCATAACCACCGCCGACGTGCCACTTGCCGGACATGTAGGTGTTGTATCCAGAATCCTTCAGGACCTCAGCCACTGTGACGCTGGTCTGGTTCAGATATCCACGGTAGGACGGCGTTCCAAGATCGTCCGTCATGTATCCGATGCCAGCCTGATGTGGGTACAAACCGGTCAGCAGACTCGCCCGTGACGGGCAACATTTGGCGTTGTTGTACATCTGGCTGAACGAGAAGCCCTGATCCGCCATCCCGTCCAAGTTTGGGGTGCGAATCTCAGCGCCATACGCCCCGATATCGGAAAAGCCCATATCGTCCGCCATGATGAGTACGATATTTGGTCTTTTCGATTCGGTCATTTAATGCTCCCGTAATGCTGCGGAGACAAGGTCAGGCACCATCGGCCGTTCGCACGGGAATTCAGTGGGGCCTGTCTTGTTGATAAGGAAGAGGTTAACGGACCGATTCGGCACTCAGGTCCAAAATTGACTCTGCTACCGTCGTCATCATGGCCCAGGCTGGTTCATGCGTAAGCGTGTCTTCCGGTATTTCCATGTAGGTATCTAGGAGGACGTAGTCGGCACCAAGATCTTGAATAGCTCCTAGATCGTCCTGGACCTGTGTCAGAGAACCTATTCCAGGCTTCCTGCCGGCTTCAGGAAGGTCCTTGGGGGTTATATGAAGTTTCACTCGTGGCGAAAATGCAGGTACTGGCCTGCCCTCTTCATCAGCGAATCTCTTCAGTGTAGGCACCCCGTAATCACTCAGCCACGCGAGATCCAGATTCATTGGATGCCAGGCATCACCGTGCACAACAGCGCGTCTTATTGCGGCATCGCTTGATCCACCGACCCAGATCCGTGGATGGGGTCGCTGCGCAGGCAGTGGCGCAGTCAACACCTCCTTGAACGTGGTGAATTCCCCGGCAAAACTCCCGGAATCTTCGGTCCAGAGTTCTTTCATCGCTGACAGGTATTCGTCCGTCATGGCACCGCGTCTGTGGAACGGTAGGCCGAGTGCTTCAAACTCCAGGGTCGACCAGCCGGCGCCTATACCGAAGATGAAGCGCCCGCCACTGAACTGGTCGAGGCTGGCCACCATCCGTGCCGTCAGGATTGGATCGCGGTACGGCAGGATAATAACCGTGGTGCCGATCTCGATTTTCGAAGTCTTCCCGGCCAGCCAGGCAAGTGTCACAAAGGGGTCATAGAGCGGCGCAGGGTAACGTTCGTGTATGTCGCGTGTGACGGCCACATGGTCACACGCCATCGCCAGATGGTATCCAAGACTCTCAGCAAATGTCGTCCAACGGGCCAGTGACTCTGGCGATGCGCCTGGCCCAAAGTTAAGCAGGTTTATACCGACTTTCATTCAACGCTCCCAGACGAAAATATTTTCGCTAACAACAGGCTCCCGGCTTCCATCGGGATCAAGCCATGCTGGCTCGCCCAAAGCAGGTTGCGCATTTCAGCCTCTAGAAGCCTCAGCTAAGCCCGACTTCGCTTGCCACACCTGCCCAATCTT
Source organism: Dehalococcoidia bacterium (assembly GCA_963581905.1). Lineage (GTDB taxonomy): Bacteria > Chloroflexota > Dehalococcoidia > Lucifugimonadales > JADFKI01 > Casp-Chloro-G4. Next base: position 1,178 of record CAUZQF010000319.1, on the reverse strand, counting down.
GTGGCTCTACTGAACTGTGGAGAAAGGCATCGCGTTGTAGAGCATGTTTTCCTGATCGATCGCGCGTGAACCCGAGGACGGCGGCCAGCCGATTTCGGCGAACTTTTTCCGGGCCTCAGTGCGATGTTCCCAACTCTCGTAAGACCACATGTGAAGCCAGCGGTTCAATTGACCTAACTCTGACGTCCATATTCCTACCGGTTGTGAAAGCTCCATCCTCTCCTTGATCTTTGACCCCCATGCCTTGGTCCAGGCCGCTGTAGCTCCGGGTTCAAGGGTGTAAGAGCGCAGTTCAAAGATCGGGCCGATTTTTCGCTCAATATCCAACGGTGGCAGGAATGATGCCGGGACGAATATTTCCGAGTACTGATGCTCAATAAGCTCCATAGTTTTTGGAGGCCAGTTGCCACCGGCTACCGCGGTCGCCCGCATCTCGTCGCGGTGCTCAACGCTGTCGTATTGCCAGATGTGTAGAACGCGATTCAGTCGACCTACCTCGGTATAGAAGTAACCGACCAGAGGAGACAGTTTTTTGCGCTCCTCTATGACGTCCGAAACACGGTCAATGTAGGCGCCTATCGAACCTGGTTTGAGGTCATAGGTACGAAACTCATGGATCATTTCCGGCTCCTAATGAATTTAGAGGTCATAGAGCTAGCAAGCGCCCCGCGCCTGGAGCTTCTGTGTAGCGTCACGATCGCAGGGCTCGATTGGTATCGACCCCAGAGCGGATAGTCATTCGCTCCTACCGAGTTGGTGGAAGACCGACCCGTCGAGAACCTCAGGGTGGGTTGGCAAACCGCGTGTTGGCACCTGTCGGGCCGGAACCCCGTCCGGCCTGGCAGGTGTCAACTCATTACTGAATTGGCGAGAAGTCTGCAGCCCACATGAGCTTGTTCTCCTGCGCCAACGGCGAAACGTTTGACGGCGGTGGCCATACGCCCTTGGCTCGGGTTTCGTTACGAACGTCCATGCGGTGTTCGAAGCTCTCGTATGCCCACATATGCGCCCATCGGTTTAACGGTCCGATGTCTGAGAACCATGCGCCGACCAGCGGCGAGAATTTCTGGCGCTCTTCGATGGCCGTCGACCATGCGTCGATGACCTGTGGAATAGCGCCCTGCCCGTACTTGTAGATCCGCAACTCGAATAACGGTCCGATCTTGCGGGGACTAAGC
>CAUZQF010000318.1:0-3015 GCA_963581905.1 Dehalococcoidia bacterium | reverse complement strand
CCCACGACCTCTCTGCCAAAGACGGTGACGATTCTATCGAAGGTCGGTTTGCCCGGTTCGTACAGCCGGTGCACAATCCTGTCAGCGTCGCAATGCACCGCCCCCAAGGCAGTTATCGTTTCGCAGGCGATGCTCTTGCCCGTGGCTATGGAACCAGTGATGCCGATGATTAAAGGCATAGACTTTACTCGTTAGATTTTTTTTGGGTCGTGAACTGGATAATACATGGGAGAGAATTTGCTGCCAAGTCCGTAGGCTGCGTTAGAATAGCGGCTGTCGAAACAAAGTGAAATTGCTGAGGATATATGCAAATTAGCTCAAAGGACCTGCATCGCTTCCGGCTTGATGGGCCGCTAGGAGAGGGCGCTGACCTAGAGGTTTTCGCCGCTACGGATACCCAAACAGGCTCGTCCGTAGTGATAAAGCGACCTCATCCGACTCTGCTTGAGCGTGGTCAGCAGCGCACCGTGGAGCGGCGTACGGCGGAGGCCATCGCCATCAAGATGCGGCTAGGTGAGGCCCTGCGTCACGTTGCGCCAATGCTGGCCTACACGGAACAGGAGTCACATGCCGACTACTTCGGCGACGGCATAGATGAGCCATATACAGTAGTTGTTGATGCCAGGGCAGTGGGCATACCGCTGGTGGGCAGTGCCCTGGACGGCATCAAGCGTCAGCCAATCGGCCTACCCCAAAATCTTTTCGCACTGCATCCTGTTAACGCCCATCCTGCAAAGAGGGCCTTCAGCATCGCAGGAGAGGTGTTAGGCGTAGCCGAGGCCTTTTTTACGCAAGACGTAGTGCTGCTGGACCTGCGGCCTCAGAACGTGTACTTCGACCCGGCGAAGGCCGAGATCACCGTGATAGACGTAGGCAACATTGTTCAGCCGAGAGAGGCTACGGGCCGCCACGCCGCCTTGGATATGCACGACTTCTATCTGGAATTGCTGAAGTGGTATGTGCCATCTGCGCCAGCGCCTCAGGACGCCAAAGCCTATACCGAGCCGCATGGCATGGACGCGGTAAGCCAGTTCAATAGCGACCTGGACGCGTTGGCCAGGTCGTTCGGCTCGAAATTCTCTGACGCCGAATCCGGGGGCGCGATGTCGATGCTTGAGAAGATCAGGTCTCGGTCCTATCAAGGCACCAGCGATTTTCGTAGGGACCTGGAGGAGTTGATGAAGGGGCTGTCGGATGAGTACGAGAAGCACGCCGTCACGCCGTTAATAGGCGTCTGGCGGGACGCGGCCAGCATGATGTCTAAACCTCACTGGAGCAAGTTCATGTTCTCGCCTGAAGACATGTCTCCCTATGTGGCTTGCTAGATGCCACGGCGCGGCAACATTCTAGTCATCAGAAGCTATAGCAGAAGGTGTCCTAGGAATCTGATCTATCGGCTCCAGTACTGGTAGGTCCTTGCTGCTGCTGATTCCCATTGTTTTGAATCTCCTAGCGGACACTAGCACACGACTCTCCAACGAAGACATACCGGCGTTGAAATGCTGAACGCACTGATCCAAGGACCTTCGCATTTTGACCAGGTGCTCGGTCCAGGTAGAAAGTCGTTCGTACATTTCTTGACCGAGTTCACTGATTTCTTGTGCACTTTGAGCTAGTTGCGCTTCCCGCCAGCCATATTCAACGGCCCTCAATATGGCTATGAATGTAAAGGGTGTTGCTATGACAACCTTATTGGACATGGCATGTTCAACCAAGTTAGGGTCGAACTCTACAGCCGGACCTAAAAAGAATTCTCCTGGTAGAAAAAGAACTACAAAATCAGGAGTGTAGTCCAGGGCTGACCAATATGCTTTTCCAGACAGCTCATTAACTCGGTCTTTAACTTGTTAGGCGTGCAATTTCAACGATTCGGTACGTTTTTCTTCGGAGTCTGCTTCGATGGACTCAAGATACGCGTTTAAGGGAGTTTTGGCGTCTACAATAATTTTTCGGTTACTTGGAAGATTCACGACCATGTCTGGTCTAAGGCGACCGCTCTCTGTATCAATGTTAGTCTGTTCGTCAAAGTCGCAATATTTAGCCATTCCAGATAATTCCGCGACTCTTCGGAGGGTTATTTCTCCCCATCTTCCACGGACCTGAGGCGCTTTCAATGCCTGAACGAGATTGTGAGTCTCTTTCTGTAAATTACCTTGATCTTTTGACATGCTTTCGACCAATTGATTCAGGCCGACGTAGGACTCAAGCCTATCTTTCTCGATCTTCCCCAACTGATCTGCCAGAGGCTTCACCAGATCGGCAACTTCCTTTTTTCTCGTCTCTAAGTCGTTCTCTGCCTTCGTTTGGTGAATCTGCATGTTTTGTTCTGCAAGCTGAAGAAAGCTAGTGTTATTTTTTTCTAAGGCTTCAGACGCCAACGAAGAAAAGGCGTTGGTCATATTTGCTTGGTTCTTATCATTCTTTGATGGGATGCCCTTTAAAACCAACAAAACAATCGACAACCCAATAATAAGGCCAAATACGATGCCAATCACTAACCACATGATAATTACTGCATCCATCACCGCTCTCCCGTTTAAATATATGAAGAGTATCACATAACTAGTATAGTCGTTTAAACGAAAATATCCTCTGGCAGGAAGGCTGATATGGTCACGTTGGGCAAGTCGACGATGTTGCTTACCTTGAGATCGACGGCCACGCTGCAGATGACGTACGCCTGCTCGCGACTGAACCCTCGCTCGCCCAGTAGCTGAAGCATGTTGATGATGGCGTTGCGGGCCGCCAGCGTCAGGTTTTCGCCCTCGTTAACGCCGTCTTCCCTTATAGGCATGCCCATGGTGGCTATGAAGTTTCTGGGAGCGGCCCATTCGGGAGGCAGAAAGTAGCCTGGATGAGAGAAGCGCGGGAACTTAATGTTCTTGCTGGCCGCCTCTCCCTTGTGCAATTTGAACTTGACCGTACAGGTCGCGCCCATCTCGATGGCTGTGATGCAGCACTCGGAATCGCCTTGTGCGAAATGAGCGTCTCCAGCTGAGTACAGCGCTCCGTCGA
>CAUZQF010000317.1:0-3022 GCA_963581905.1 Dehalococcoidia bacterium | reverse complement strand
ATTTACGAAAAATTTGAGTGAAGGGCCGGATGGCGGATATAATGCTGAGCATGCTCGTTAGAGAAATTGGGGAATTCCCCCTTATAGATAAGCTGGCGCAAACTATCGCCGAGGACAACGGCAGCCTCATTCAAAGGCTGGATGAGCGTGGATTCCGCACCCTGCTCGCGATAGGCGATGACGCCGCGGCATGGGATGGCCCTCCCGGCACCAGAGTGCTCACCACCGACACCATGGTGGAAGCGGTCCACTTTAATCTCGACTATACCGATTGGCGAGACCTGGGCTGGAAGGCGCTAGCCACCAACCTCAGCGACATCGCTGCTATGGGTTGCAGTCCGACTTATTCGATAGTGACTTTGGGGCTGCGTGGCGATCTGCCCGTGGATGGCCTTCTGGATATGTATCGCGGCATGATGGATGTGTCCAAGGTCCATGGTGGTGCCCTCGTTGGCGGTGACATAGTGAAGTCGCCCGCATTCTTCGTGACCGTAGCCATGCAGGGTGCAGCTCCCAGTTCAGACGCCACCATTTTGAGGCGAGACACCGCCAGGCCTGGGGACCTTATCGCGGTCACGGGACCTCTGGGCTGCTCATCCGGCGGCTTGCGCATGCTGATGTCTGGAGCGGAGGTGCGTGGTAATGTGGCGCGCGATCACCTTCGTTACGCTCACAATCGCCCCGTACCACAGGTCAAGACAGGTCTGCTTCTGGCAGAACACGGCGTGCTCACAGCAATGGACGTCAGTGACGGCCTGGTCAACGATTTGGCCAAGATATGCAGAGCAAGCAAAGTTGGCGCCAGACTGAACGCCGGCTCAATCCCCGCAGACGCTATTCTGAAAGCCTCGTTCCCGGACGACTGGCTCGACCTCGCTCTCGGTGGCGGCGAAGACTACGAACTGCTGTTCACAGCGTCGGCCAGCGTAATTAATGGTCTGCAGTCCATCGTCGACGTGCCCATATCAGTCGTTGGTGAGATTACAGATGGCGACAATTCTGTAGCTGTTATCGGTAGCGATGGCAAAGCAATGGCGGTGGGACACGGCGGATGGAACCACTTTGAGTCGTAACTCCAAGGTCCCTTGCACCCATTACTCGAAAAAATAACCTGAGCCAAGGATATAAAAAATTGGAATTCGGACTGTTTTTTGAATGGCCTAACCCTGAACTTCGAAACTGGCAGACGCTGTTCGACGAGTCTGTTGAACAGATTCAGCTGTCTGAGGAGTTAGGATTCGACTACTGCCTGTTGGCGGAGCACCACTTCTCCAACTACGGCATGTCGCCATCTCCGCTTCTTCAAGCGCTTAGGATAGGGGAGCGGACCAAGAGAATACGCATCGGCACCGCGGCGCTGATACTGTCCATGTGGCAGCCGCTTAGAGTCGCTGAAGAGGTCGCTGTCCTCGATAACTTCCTGGATGGAAGGTTCATATGCGGCGTAGGCAGGGGGTATCATCCCTATGAGTTGGGTGGCTTCGGAATCGATCCGGCTGAGACTCGGCAGCGGTTCGCAGAGTCCCTCGACGTGATTATGAAGGCATGGACCTCGGAGACCTCGTTCACTTACGAGGGGCAGTACATAAAGGTTCCAGAGCCCATATCTGTTTTCCCCAAACCTAAGCAGAGGCCTCATCCGCCCATGTGGTTGGCTGGCACCAGCGCCGATTCGATGGTAATCGCTGCCGAGAGAGATCTTATGCCCATGGCGTCGGCCCTCAGCGGACAGGACGTGTTGCGGTCGCAGTTGGAAGTCTACTTCGGTAGTCTTCAGAAGCAGGGCAAGGCCATCGACGAGCTACAGCTGGGCCTAGACATCATGATCTACGTTGCACCCACCGATGAGGAGGCGCGACAAGAGATAGCGCAGGTCCGATGGCAGATGAGGGCGCTTCAGGCGCTGGTTCGCAGGCAGGTCACCAATGGCAAGATCGATGTCGTTCCCGTCGCTGACGAGCTAGACGATGAGACCTTCGAGGAACGCCTATTCTTCGGCAGCCCGGAGACTGTGATTCGAAAGCTCAAGCGCTATGGGGAGTTGGGCGCCACCCGCCTCATCGCCTGGACTCAGATTGGCGGCATCGAGCACGATAAGATCATGCGGTCGGTCCGCCTCATGGGAGAAGAGGTCATCCCCGCACTCAGGGACGTTAGGCCGCCGAAGGATCTGGGTCACCGGATACTGGAAGAGGTGTCTTCAAAGCCTTAATTGGCCTGCTTTAGCCTTTGCGGAACAGGACGACGTTTTCCGCAGGGTAGGTCGCCGTGTACTGATGCTTTTGAGCTATCCAGGACATGGTTTTGGCGCTGAAGAAATTCACGTGGGTCGGGTCATGGTGGTAATACCAGTCGGGGAATTGCGACCAGTCCGCTAGCATACCTGTCATTATCCCTAGCCATGCTGGCTCTCGCATCATGGCGAACAGGCGCTGAAATTCGCTCGCCGGGTCTGTGAAATGCTCCGCCGTTTCTGTGCAGGTGATGAAGTCGTAGGTCTTTTCTAAAACAGCCTCGTCGTTGTGGAAGAATATGTCGAACATATCCACATCAAAGCCGTCCTCCCGCATCATGGCCACCAGCGCTGGGCCGGGCCCACTACCGTAGTCCAAGCCCTTTGCTCCTGTCAACAGGTGCGGCTTTAGCTCGTCGTACAGCCTGCTCAGAAATTTTCGGTAGTCGGGATCGTATACGTCATTGTTGTGCTCCAGGTACCGGTCATTTTGCTGCTGTGAATCGAGCAACTGGCTTCTCGGAACAAAGACTAGGTCGCATTCTCCGCAGTGAAGAAAGTCCCTGTTGCCTGAGGCCTTTCCTCCCTTATGAAGCAAGGATGTGGACAGACCCTGGCAGAGTGGGCAGGGTTCGCTCAACTGCGCCCTGGGAAGATATCTTCATGAGGCGGCACTTTCTCGCCTACCGAGTATAAGAAAAAGTAAATGCCAGTGAGACCCATGTACTTGAACTGCTTCTTGATGTCCTTCACCGTCGAATTGAAGTCTGGCTGGGAGCGGAGATACTT
>CAUZQF010000316.1:0-3051 GCA_963581905.1 Dehalococcoidia bacterium | reverse complement strand
CGGCGACGTGCTGATAATTCGCTACGAAGGGCCCAAGGGCGGCCCCGGCATGCAGGAGATGCTCTCGGTCACTGGCGCCGTAATGGGCGCTGGCCTAGGCGACTCCATCATGCTTATAACAGACGGACGCTTTTCCGGCGCAACGCATGGCCCATGCATAGGTCACGTGGCGCCAGAAGCCATGGTGGGCGGTCCCATCGGCCTGCTGCAGGAAGGTGACATTATCTCCGTAGATGTGACAAACCAGTCTTTGAACGTGAAGCTAACCGATGACGAGTTGGCACAGCGTAAGGCCGAATGGAAGGCGCCTCCTCCCAACTACACCGACGGCGTGTTGGCCAAATATGCCAAACTGGTGTCATCGGCGTCCATCGGAGCTGTCACTACAGCTGATCTCTAACTAGAACTTTTCGAGGTGGCCCTTCGTCTTGGGGGGCCACTGTGACATAATTAGCCGAGAATAGCCCGTTTCTTCCACAAATACCCTAGCCAAAATAGCGTTGTATTGCTTCTCATACAAAAGATTTCATAGATAACAGGTGAAGCTTGTGATATATTGCACATATGGCGGCTATGACGGAAATCACAGCCCATAGCTCGGGCATGGGCATCGGTTCGACAATCAGATATGTGCTTTTTGCAGTAAGCGCTATCCTGATGGCGGTCACTCTGTACATGATATTCTTCTGGGTGCCGACCGAACTGAACCTGGGCGTGTCCCAGCGCATATTCTACTTCCACGTACCGCTAGCCTGGCTTGGCATGCTTTCTATCGTGATCGTCGCCATTGCCAGCTTGCTACACTTGATCACGGGCAAGTCTAAATGGGACGACCTGGCCTACACCACGGCGGAGCTAGGAGTACTGTTTGCAACGCTAATTCTGGTGACGGGCTCAATATGGGCCAGAGGCGACCTTGGCTGGTGGTGGACGTGGGATGCCAAACTTACCACTACACTAGTGCTGTGGTTCATATACGTGGGCTACTTGATGGTGAGAGCCTACTCTACCAAGGGTTCGCAGGGTGCGCGCTACGGTTCTGTCGTTGCTCTGATCGGCGCAGTTGACGCTCCGATCATCTACATGGCGACCGTGTGGTGGCGGACGGCTCACCCAGAGCTTAACGTAGGACCAGTGGCAACGGATGGCGACTCCATAGGCTCCGCAAACATTTACATTACCCTACTGGTCTCGACCCTGATGTTCACTTTCCTTTATGCTTATATGGTGATGGAACGCTACTCAATGAGACGAACGGAAACGGCCCTGGATGAAGTTCATCAAATGTTCGATTAATATGGCCCGATTAACAAGAATCTTTGGAGTCGGAGCACTCATCCTAATGGCAGTACAGCTAGTTGCCACTAGGACTGCGTTTGCCTCCGGCATGGTCCAGCAGAACCTGCGAGGCGAGTCCGAGCTGCCTTGGCTCTTCGCCGTGTACATCATTACATGGGCTGTATTCTTCGGTTACATTTTTATGCTTTCTCGAAGGCAGCGCGAGATGCGAAGAGAGATCAACGCGTTGAAACGAGCATTGGCTGACAGGGAAACCAAGAGCTAAATCAGTAATACCAGGCGCCCATTGAGACGGAGTAAGGCGGAGGAAGACGGGAAAATGGCAGAGGCACCAGACAGCAACCCCGACAATAACAAGGGAATTCCTGATCGGCTGCTAGAGTACGGCGCGCCGAGAGGCCTGTTCGCAGGCAAGAGCAAGCTGATGATAGGGTCAGTCGTGCTAGTGGGGGCGCTTGTCTATTTCGCGTTCCTAGCCTTTCAAAGCGCCACGGTCTACTACTACACCGTCACAGAGTTGCACGACGTTGGACCGACGCCCGAGAACAAGCTGGTCCGGGTAAACGGCAAGCTAATCGAACCATCTTTCGCTAGAGCAGACGGCTCTACGCTGGCTAATTTCGAGCTGACCGACGGGGCTAGCAACGTGCATGCAACCTACAACGGTGTGCTTCCAGACCTATTCTTCAACAGTCACTCGGAGATCATTCTGGAGGGAACCTTTGGCAGCGACGGCGTATTCACCGGTCAAAACATCATTGTTAAATGCCCCTCCAAGTACATCGAGTTGGAAGAAGAGGGCGAACCTCAACCAGCCGACTATACTTAGGTGAATTAAGTCTACAAATAATAAAAGGGCGGTCTGATTCATGACCGCCCTTTTATATTGCCCGTTAAGACTGGTTAACTAGGCCTCAAAGCCGTTGTCGCACCCCGTAACAGTTGCATCCGCCATGAAGTCGCTCCTCTAACCTAATATGACTTAGCGCTTTGCAACTTTGGTGCGCCTCTTACGGCATTCGGTTCTTCAGAGCCTCTATTAGCACCGGCAAGACCTCTTCGTAATCGCCTATTATGCCAAAGTCTGCTGCCTTGAATATGGGAGCACGGCCGACATTGTTGATGGCTATGATGGTACCTGACTTCTGTATGCCAACGGTGTGGTTAAACGCGCCACGCAGGGCTATGGCAAAGTACAGGCTAGGGGACACCGACCGTCCGGACAGGCCTATCTGAGTCTGACGCGCTGCCCAACCTGCCTCCGTTACGTCCCGCGTGGTGCCCAATGGCGCATTGAAGACCGCCGCAAGCTCGCGTATTGGCCCCATGTTCTCCGGCCCGCCTATGCCCATGCCAAAACCAACGACGACACTAGCGCTGTCCAGATCCGCGCCTTCCGCCAACTCATCAGATACGCTCTCCAGGACATTAACGTGAGGCTGGCCAAGTGCCTCGGTAGAAAGCCTGTCTATCATAGGCTGAACGCTCTCACTGGGGACCAGCTGTGTCAGCATTCCCGGGCGCACCGTGGACATGTAAGGCAGCGTCCTGGACAGTATAGGCGCAACAATGTTGCCGCCAAAGGCAGGCTTCAGCTGCACCAGTCTTCCCTCGTCATCGATATCCAGGCCAATGCAGTCTCCAGTAAGGCCCAACTCCAGCCGCCCTGCTACCCTGGCAGCCCAGTCCCGACCGCGCATAGTGGCGGACATCAGCACTGCATAAGGCTTATGCTCCTGAATGGCTTCGCAC
>CAUZQF010000315.1:0-3053 GCA_963581905.1 Dehalococcoidia bacterium | reverse complement strand
CGCTGGATGTGATGGCGATGATTCCGGCTTTGGACGCAGCGTAGGCCGCTGATGTTGGGGCTGCTCCGCCTCTACGACCTACGATTGACGCCATGTTTATGATCTTGCCGTAGCGCTGCTCCTTCATTAGCGGCACCACGGCTTTGAGACAGTAGAAGCAGCCTTTGACGTTGATGCTGTAGTTGCTATCCCACTCGTCGTCGCCCAGCTCCTCAATGCTGCCGGTGAGCAGAGGGCTGACGGCGTCGTTTATCAGTATGTCGATTCGGCCAAACTCCTGAACAGTCCTTTGAATAGCTGCGTTGACCTGTGATGAGTCGCTGACGTCACAGGCGATGGCCAGAGCCTTTCCGCCCTGGCTGACGATGTCTTTAGCCGTCTGCTCTCCCCACGGTACGTTGATCTCCGCTATGGCTACGGAAGCGCCCTCATTAGCAAACGCTAAGGCAAACTCACGCCCGATTCCGTGGCCCGCTCCCGTAACGAATACGACTTTACCCTGTAGGCCTAGATTCATCCGCTCGTCTCCTATTGGTTGGCTGCGAGCATGAAATTGCTCAGTCTGTCATTTAGCCAAGAGATTCTTTAGTAGCCTGGAAAATACCTTGTCAGTCTAGTAGTAGACGGCTGTGCCAGCCCCGCCGTTGGCTACAATAAGCTCACCGGAAACTGCCCAGGCCTTGTCGGAAGCTAGGAAAGAGGTTACGTACGCGACCTCTGATGCGTCCACCATTCGGCATATTGAGTTTCCGCTGTCTGCGTCCGGCGCGAAATCTTTAGCCTCTACCTCTTCTGGAGTTATACCTAGCTGGCTTGCTCTAGCCTCTAGTAGCCCTGGGGTGCGTTCGGTTCGGGTGATGCCTGGATGGATGCAGTTGACGGTGATGCCGAAGCGTCCCAACTGAACTGCCAGGGTCTTCGTTAGGTGTACGAGGCTGGTATTACGTGCGCCACCGCTGAGGTTTCCTGCGCGACGAGCGTTGGTTCCGCTGATGTTAATAATGCGGCCCCAGCCCTGCTCTTTCAGGAAAGGAATAGCGGCTCGGGCACAACGCAGGGCACCGACATACTTCACATCAAAGTCGCTGAGCAGTTCGTTATCATCAAGGCCTTCGATGGGGCCTGTAGCGGACGGAGAACCGCCAGGCAGCGATGCGCTGTTTACCAGAATATGCAGTCCGCCCAGCTGGTTGGCCGCCTCCTTCACCATGTTGTCGACTTGCTCCCGGCTGGTGACGTCCACCTGCATCGCTATGATTCGCTGGCCAGTCTGGTCCTCAATTTCACGAGCTGACTGCTCCAGCTGGTCCTTTGTACGGGAGGCGATGACCACGTCCACACCCTCTTGGGCCAGATCCATGGCGATGGCCTTGCCGATGCCTCGTCCGCCACCGGCCACCAGTGCGAATTTTCCTGCCAATCCTAAGTCCATCTTGTTTCCTCCTGTTCACTCGGTCCGCGCGCGGTTCCCTGTTTATTTCCACCTGATTTACGGAGTAATGCCCCGTAGGTTCTTCGAATCGGCTTAGTATTACATGGCATCAGGCACTAGGCAAATAGCTGAAAATGTATTGGGTGCCGAATACAAGTCAGGTATAATGGATGCTAATATTGTGTGGAACGGAAATTCAGTGTCGCATGGACCTGGGGAGGCGGCGGCGCGGTAGTCCGCAATATGCTATATTTTCGGAGAACATCCCGCTTATACCGGCGCTTGTAGCTCAGTTGGATAGAGCGCTTCCCTGCGGAGGAAGAGGCCGTGGGTTCGAGTCCCGCCAAGCGCACTTTGATAGCGGACAAGGACGGATTCCGCACCGTCCTTATTTTTAGACAGTGGCCTTATCGGCTGTATCCAAATGGCCTGATTTAGGCACCAGCACTGTCTTCCAGGGCGATTAGCTCAGTTGGTTAGAGCACTTGCTTTACACGCAAGGGGTCAGAGGTTCGAGTCCTCTATCGCCCACCAGGCGTAAGAGCCATAATACAGGCATCCGTTTTAATAAGCGCTTTTGCGTTACCTGCTCTAAAACACAGTTTGACAGGAATTTTGACAGCAACCCAAGTCAGACTTGGCTATCGGGCTCCCCTTGCCATAGGTCTGAGAGTGTCGCCAGGTGGGTTTGCAAGCAGATGCATTACAATATTCCATTCCGCGGACTTGCCATCGAGCCACTAATTCCTGGTCGTTCAAAACACAACTAATTCGATCATCATATCGTAGATCTTCTTACATAAATGGATTGGCAACGGTTGCTGATAGGAATCATCCGTATTGGCTATACGAATCGGTACGTCGTCCGCCAGAGCTTTCAGGTTGGCTTGAAGGCACGGTCGGTGTTGGAACTGTTGGAACAGCGGCGGCTCGAGCCAATTCATCGTAGAAAGAGACGCCATGGTTTTCAAGAAACGAAAATTGGCGCCCCTCGATACGTGGTCGGGAACTGAGATGGAAGGTAGCCATCCTGTTAAGTTTGCTTCATAACTTAATAGCCAATGTTCACCCATTAGTTCATCTGTCCTCATATAATTCGACCACTTAGGGAAAGTAAGCCCACTAGGCGTAAGGCCCTTGGACCTAGCGTCCAACGCCAAAAGGGCTATAACATCGTCGTCCATTTCTGAAACTGCAGTGATGGATTGGCCGTCCACAGGGATGTCAAACAAGATGCTACCCTATAGCGAACAGGCGACTTCACTACCTTGGCCTTGCGGTGCGTATCTCGTCATTATCTGAGCGAATACATTCTGGCATTTGGTTTTATCAAGAACATAGCCAGCGCGTTCATATTTCAGGAGCTGGCCCAGGACGTTAGGTAGCGAGCGTGGTTCCGTTAAGGCACACTGCAACACTAATCCTTCAATGTCATTCCAGTTGGACTTCTGCACCACATGATAATTGAGTCCGCCTACGGCAAAACTTAGAACCTGCTTATCAGGATATAAGCCTGCCAATCTATTTCAACACTTCATCGAACATATCAGCCCTGTGGACGTTGCCTGGTCTGAGAACAGACCGCTCGTAGTCTTCTTTTGGTATTTACCATTTTAACGCC
>CAUZQF010000314.1:0-3059 GCA_963581905.1 Dehalococcoidia bacterium | reverse complement strand
GGTGGCGCATCCACATTGGAAGGGCTGGAAGACATGATCAAACGAACGTTGACAAGCAACGTCAGAACAGCGGCTTCCAGTGGCTTCATGCAGATTCCTGCGGGCCTACAGCAGCCGTCATACGCGACAGGATTCGGGCTGCTTATTTGGGGAGCACAACAGCGCTCCGTATCAGTTTCGCTCAACGGCGCGGCCAGTAGCAACGGCTACTCCAATGGCAGCAAAACCAGGGCCGATACCAGGGAAGCCGTGACCTCAGGCGCGGGTAAATCCAGGTTCTTCAACCCCTTCCGCAGAGGTCGTTAAATTAACTAGGACCTAGCAGAACTAGAAGAGACGAAAATTATCGATATCGAATAAGCAAACTTATTTTTGAAAACCCCAGGCCTCGCTTCACTCGGCGCGGAGCGCGGTCAGGACACACCCTTAATAGACATTTTTTTAGGAGGATCCAATGGCCGTTAGCAACAGGGAACTCGATGGGATGGCACGGATCAAGGTGATCGGTGTGGGTGGCGGTGGTTCCAATGCCGTCTCGCGAATGTTCCGCGAGAGAGTACCGTCTGTGGAATACATGGTGGTGAACACCGACGCACAGGCTCTGGTTAGGTGCGACGTACCTCTCAAGATCAGGGTGGGCGACACGCTCACAGGTGGTCAGGGCGTAGGCGGAAACCCAGAACTGGGCATGAAGTCCGCTGAGGAGAGCCGAGAAGAGCTTTACGAGGCTGTCCGCGACGCCGACATGATATTTGTTGCGGCCGGAATGGGCGGTGGCACGGGAACTGGTGCAGCGCCCGTTGTAGCCCAGATCGCCAAGGAGACCGGAGCCCTCACCGTTGGTGTGGTGACCCGTCCCTTCAGCTTCGAGGGCGTTCGCCGTAGTCGTCAGGCCGAGGAGGGCATCCAGCGCCTCAAGGCCAACGTCGACACCCTACTGGTGATTCCCAACGAACGACTACACATTATCTGCGAAGAAGAGATCACCGCAGAGAACGCATTCAAGATGGCAGACGATGTCCTGCGAATGGGCGTACAGTCCATTGCAGAGCTTGTCACTGTGCCAGGGGAGATCAACCTGGACTTCGCTGACGTCCAGTCCATCATGCGAGATTCGGGCCCTGCCTGGATGTCCATTGGTTGGGGCATTGGCGAGCACCGCTCCCGAGAGGCAGCCCAGCGGGCGATAACCAACCCTCTGCTGGATGTGTCCATCGAAGGTGCCCGAGGTATCCTCTTCAACATCACCGGAGGCAGCGATCTGAAGCTTTCAGAGCTGCACGAAGCCGCCGAGGTCATCCAGCGAGTAGTTGACCCCGACGCCAACATCATCTTCGGCATGGTGACGGACCTCAAGATGGAAAACGAGATCAAGCTGACCATCATCGCCACCGGCTTCCCAACGACGGAGAGCCTCCAGGAACAGGAGGACGGCGTCGCGAATATGCTCAGGGACGCCCTGGCGAATGACAATGGCGAGCTAGACCTGCCACCATTCTTACGCCGCTTTGCGAAGACGGCCCGCAGCTCTGAAAGCTCCCAGCAGTCTTCGCCCAAACATTAGACATACGCTAACTTCTCATTAGCGCCGGATCCCCATTGCGGGGCCGCCTGTAAGGGCGGCCCCGCTTTTTGTCTGACTGCGCGTCCAATATTGACCCCGCAACACGCCCCCCAATATAATTGTGCCCGTAATCGATAGTTGACTCGCCCTTAGAAGGCGATGTCATGAAAGGAATTTAAAACATGCTGGAAGCGTCACTAACGCCTGCCGGTATCATCGGCGAACTAAACAAAAACAACATCACCCACGTGGTATGGCTGCCAGACAGCGAGACCAATTTCCTGTTCGAAGGCATGATGGCCGACGATAGCCTGGAACTAGTGCCCGTGTGCCGCGAGGGCGAGAGCATGGCCGTCGCTGCAGGCATTTGGGTCGGCGGCAAGAGGCCTGTGGTCCTCATTCAGAATACCGGTATGTTCGAGTCCGGCGACTCCATTCGTGGCCTGGGACTCGACATCGATTTCCCCATGGTAATGATGGTCGGCTACAGAGGCTGGACCCGCCACGGCCACACTCCTGACTCAGCCGGACGATTCACCGAGAAGATTCTTGACGCTTGGAACATCGATTACTTCCTGGTGGAGACCGACTCTGACGTAAGTCGCATATCAGATGCCTTCGCATTGGCGGAGAAGACTCAAAAGCCCGTGGCATGCCTTATGGGAGCGGAGTACGTATAACAATGATGAATCAAAAAGACGCACTGACACTTATTGAGAAAATTCGCGGCGACGCCATAGTCGTACCCACCATGACGGGCCGCACGACCTGGACTGAGATCAGCACAGACGACAGCGTCGAGATACCTCTACGAGGCGCCATGGGCAAGGCCGCTTCGGTAGCCCTGGGCGTTGCAATTGCCCAGCCAAATCGCAAGGTAATCATCATCGACGGCGACGGCAGCCTGCTGATGAACCTGGGCACCACCGTCACGATAGGCGGCAAGAAGCCCGCAAACCTCTACCACTTCGTCATCGACAACGGCGTATACGGAGTCACAGGTGGACAGCCGATTCCTAACGCCAATGGCTTCAGCTTCAAGGGCATCGCGGAGTCATCGGGCTACACCGCTGGCTTCGAGTTCAACGATCTTGAGGACTTCGCCACAAGTCTGGACCAGGTAATGAGCACTCAGGGCCCAGTCCTCATCTCGCTGAAGGTTGTCACCGAGTTGGACGACTCTGCCATGACTCTCGGTACGGGCAAGAGCGTGGGCCAGTCCTTCCAGGACGCAAAGAAGAACCTGGAATAGATTTTCACATAGGCCAATTTAAAAAGGGCGTCCCAATACGGGACGCCCTTTTTATTGTAAGTTCTTTATTTTACGGAACTTTCCCTGCCACTAACGTTGTCTTTTTTCTCCAATAACCCGTTCGACCTGAGCTTTTCAAAGAGCGCTATTCGCGTAGGCTGTGGTTCGACAGGCTTACCACGAACGTATTAGATAAAGTAGAGACGGCTCCAAACCCGACCCCGGTCGCCCTGTGCATGTCGA
>CAUZQF010000313.1:0-3063 GCA_963581905.1 Dehalococcoidia bacterium | reverse complement strand
TCCAGAGGTAAGCGAATTCTGAATCATTAATGAGGCCCTGACGAGTAAGGGTGGCCAGTACCTGGTTAACAAGTTCAGACGGGTACCGCTGCAGCAGACGTGTTCTTACCTCTGCTTCGCTTCTGGCCCTATAGGAGAGGAAACGTAGCGCAGCGGAGTTGGCTCGTTTATACGCTTCGCTGTCATTCATGGGGCCGTGGTGGCCTTTGCCGTGGTTTTGGTACAGAAAAAGCGCTCGGGACGCCGATGCTTATGTCAGTCGTCCCGAGCGCATGCCGTCTAGAAATATCTTAGTTGGTTTGCTCAGAAGAAGCTACTACCGCCAAGGCAGGCTCATCCGTACCTTCGTCGGTTTCTGTAGTAGTGGAAGGTTCTTCAGCATCAACGGGAGGAGGGGAGAGCTTGTCTCGGACCAGCTGCTCAATCTTCTCTGCAATTTCTGGGTTTTCCTTGAGGAACTGTTTGGAGTTCTCGCGTCCCTGCCCCAGACGAATGTCTCCGAAGGAATAGAAGGCGCCGCTCTTCTTTACTATCTCTTCGTCGGACCCAATATCCAGAATCTCGCCAAATATACTGATTCCTTCACTGTACATGATGTCGAACTCAGCAACGCGGAAAGGAGGCGCAACCTTGTTCTTCACCACGCGGGCGCGAACGCGGTTGCCCAGGATATCCGTACCCTGCTTGAGGGACTCTAGCCGACGAAGGTCGATGCGGACAGAGCTGTAGAACTTCAGTGCGCGGCCACCGGGTGTTACCTCGGGGTTGCCGAAGACGACACCGATCTTCTCTCGCAACTGGTTGATGAAGATTACGCATGTATTGGATCGGCTAATCGCGGAGGTCAGCTTTCGGAGTGCCTGAGACATGATGCGGGCTTGCAGGCCCATGTGCGTGTCGCCCATGTCGCCTTCTAGCTCGGCCTTTGGCACCATTGCGGCGACGCTGTCTATGACAACAATATCGACAGCCCCGCTCCTGACCAGGTATTCGCAGATCTCCAGGGCCTGTTCTGCTGTGTCCGGCTGGGAGATCAGTAGCTCCTTGATGTCGACACCGCACTTGGCAGCGTAGCCAGGGTCTAGTGCGTGTTCAGCGTCGATGTAGGCAGCGGTGCCGCCGTTTTTTTGAGCCGACGACATTACGTGGTAGGCAAGGGTAGTCTTTCCAGAAGACTCTGCACCAAATATCTCGATTACACGGCCTCGGGGCAGTCCGCCGACGCCTAGTGCTACGTCTAGCGCGATAGAACCTGTAGAGAGAGAGGGGACTTGCGTATTCTTGAGCGAGTCGCCCAGTTTCATTACGGCGCCAGTGCCAAAATGGCGGTCAATCTGTCCTATGGCTAGTTCTAATGCCTTCGCTTTGTCGTTTTTCATGTCACTCCTCACGGCTAGTCTTTTGTTCATAAGTGTTATGCAGATTCATTCGTTCGTAATGGCTCTGTCTTTACTCGAGTTCGCAAATATTAGCATTGAGAATTTCATTTGTAAATACATTTGTTCTAAAAAATTAAGCAATCGTGTTTCGAATCAGATAGGAGGCCGTTAGTGGGGAGCGAATGGAGATCACTTAGAGGCTGGTGAGCCGCAGAAATAATTGTCGAAAAAGAGGAACATCTTATTTTTGATCGAAGGATTGTCGCTATGATGGATCTTAGGACGGTTTGCCCTCGTGGGGTGCAAAAGGCGACCTTTGTGGCGCTGAGTCTGGTTCTTACGTTGCTACTGTGCTACTGTTCGGCTGTTCTGTCGAGTTGCAGCAGGTGATGTTAGAGCCACCGACCGGTTCTGACGCCTCCCCCGAGGAACTTTTCTCCGTAGTGCTGCCTGATGAATGGGAAGTGACCAACCCCCAGGCGGGTGGCGATTCTTGGACCGGCACCCTTTTCGGCGATGGCTTCACTATCAGTTTCCTGGGCGGACCTTTTGCAATTAGTGATATCTATCGGACCCTACCAGGCGGTGGTGACTCGCTATTGGAATCAAAGCACATCAATTTCGGAGATGAGGTCAACGGCCATACGGCAAAGATTGTGCAATCCCGTAATCCCACTGAAGAGGGAGTGACCGGTATGGTTCTGGACCTCTCCTCTCGTACGATCGTGTTCACTGCCATAGGCCTATCTCAGGAAGAACAGGATGTTGCCATTGATATATTCAAGAGTATTCAGTAGCTGTAGAGCATGTCTTAGAAGACCGATTTTCTTTTCTTACTCTCTCCCTCTGCACTCCCAGTCTGGTTTCTGTGGATTCGTGAATTAGTCACCAGTCCACATCTGTTGTTGAGCCTCTCCTGACCCCCTGTGTTACCATATCGCTTCAGTTATATTGAGACGAAATTAAGTCAATTAGGAGCGAATAATGCAGGGTGAAGCCACGTCGTTTCGCGTCGATGATCCAGGTATCCGAGCGCTGTTTTCTGAGGAATCTCGGTTGCAGTCATGGTTGGACGTAGAGGTGGCTCTGGCGCAGGCCCAGGCTGAGTTGGACATTATTCCTACGTACGCTGCGGAAGAGATCGCCAGCAAGGCCAAGTTCGAGCTCCTGAACCTGGATAACATACACGAAGCGCTGGCTCGCACCGGCCACACCATCGTGCCGCTCTTGTGGGAATTTGATCGCATATGTGACGGCGACTCCGGGGGATACATCCACTGGGGCGCTACGACCCAGAACATCACTCAGACGGGTAAGTTGCTGGTCGTCAAGCAGGCCCATGGCATCATCTTGAACCAGTTAAAGGAACTTCTCCTTGAGCTGGCTGACCTGGCAGAAAAAACCAAAGATATGGTTTTGCCCGGTAGGACCCATGGTCAGCATGCGGTGCCTGCTACTTTCGGCTACAAGGTCTCCGTGTGGATAGACGAGCTATGCAGGCACGTTGCACGGCTTCAGGGCTGTGAGGAACGCGTCTTCGTGGCCATGCTAGGTGGCGGAGCCGGCACGCTGGCATCGCTGGGTGAGATTGGCCTCGAGGTACAAGATCGCATGGCGGTGAAGTTGGGAATGGCATCCATGCCCATGCCCAGCCGTACCATCGGCGATCACATGGTGGAGTATG
>CAUZQF010000312.1:0-3078 GCA_963581905.1 Dehalococcoidia bacterium | reverse complement strand
ATTAGATTTTTTAGAATATTTCTGATTTAGACAGGGTCCTTCAGCGCGACACCCAAAATCTTCACCATATGTTGCAGGGCCGCCCTGTGCGCATCATCATCGAGAGACGCCACGCAGTCTACAGGCACTTCGACCTTGTAGTCGCGATTTCTGGCGTCGGCAGCCGTGTGCATGACGCATATGTCAGTGCAAACGCCGCAGATGATTATCTTGTCTGGCTGAAGCGACTCTAGCGTTGCCTCCAGGTCAGTCTCGAAGAAGGCGCTATACCGACGCTTGGGGATGATTCGCCCCTCGTAGCCGGCAAGTTCAGGAATAAGCTCCGGCTCATGAGTCCCACGAACGCAGTGCACCGGGAACATCTCGAACTCTAGGTCGTCGGGATCATGGGTGTCGCATAGGAACAGCACCGTGCCGTCCGCGGCCTGCTCACCCTCGATAAGGCGCTGGACGTTTGGAATGATCCCTCTGGCCTCGTCACCGCAATACAGGGCATTACCCGGCTGCAGGAAGCCTTTCACCATATCAATGACCAGTACAACATTGGCCATGCCGTTCAACCTCGGCGGTAGCTGATTTCGGTTCTATAACTAATGTAATTCATTGGATGGGATATGTTAACGCCCATAGAAGAATTACTGCAATAGAAATCAGGTTGCGGACAGCCGTCGATATTTGCGAAACAACCGCAGCGTAGCTTGCCACGTTCAGGACACGCTGCCGTGAACGCTTGCTTGTCGCGAGTAGTTTGACGCTTACATCAAGCTTAGTGCTTGAAGTGTCTTACCCCGGTGAAAACCATGGCGATGCCGTTCTTGTCAGCCTCGGCGATCACTTCATCGTCACGAATGGACCCTCCAGGTTGTGCGATGGCAATAATGCCGCCATGGGCAGCCATCTCGACGTTGTCGGCAAAGGGGAAGAACGCGTCTGACGCCAGCACACTGCCCTTGGCCTTATCCTCGGCGATACGCAGGGCCAGATGAACGCTAACGACTCGATTGGGCTGACCTGCGCCCATGCCTACCAGCGTCCTATCTTTGGCCAGCACGATGGTGTTGGACTTGATGTGCTTGGCAGTTCGCCATGCGAAGGCAAGGTCGGCCAGCTCAGCATCGGTGGGTTTGCGACTGGTGACTACATTCCACGACTGCGGGTCCTCTTCCAAAACGTCGGCCATCTGGACCAATGCGCCGCCGGAAACCAGGCGAACGTCCAGCCCTTCTTGAGGACCAGCCGCCGGGTCTATTCTCAGCACGCGAGTCCTTCGCCGCTTCCTAAGGATGTCCATAACGCCGTTCTCGTATGAGGGCGCGATGATGATGTCGAACAGTACTCCGCGCATGGTCTCGGCGGTAGCCACAGTCATCTCGCGGTTGAAGGCCACGATGCCGCCGTAGGCAGAGATCGAATCGCCTTCGAAGGCACGCTGGTAGGCGGTAGGCTGGTCTTCATGAATGGCCAGTCCACATGGGTTGGTGTGCTTAACGACGGCCACCGCAGGCTCCGCAAAGTCGGACACGGCCTTCCATGCGGCGTCGGCGTCCAGAATGTTGGTGAAGGACATATCGATGCCGTGAAGCTGCTCGGCGCGCACAATGCCCCCTGTCGACAGCGGCGCCGTGTATAGGCTGGCCTTCTGGTGTGGATTCTCGCCGTACCGAAGCTCATTGACCTTGTTGAATCCGAACGTAGTCTCGTCCAGAGATAGCGCATCGCCATCGCTCAGATATTGGGAGACGGCGGTGTCGTATAGCGCCACGTGCTGGAAGGCCTTGCGGGCCAGCCCTTTGCGCTCCTCCAGAGACAGTCCTCTGCGATGGTCGTCCCCTTGCGAAAGCTTCTCCCCTACCCAACCGTAATCGGCAGGGTCCACCACCACGATCACATCCGGGAAGTTCTTGGCAGCGGCACGAATCATGGTCGGGCCGCCAATGTCGATGTTCTCCAGCGCATCCTCCAGCGTTACTCCCTGACGGCTCACCGTCTCTACGAAGGGGTAGAGGTTGCTCACAACGACGTCGATGGCCGCAATACCGTGCTGCTCAAGCTGTTGCGTGTGGCTGTCCACGTCGCGACGCGCCAATATGCCGCCATGAACCGTCGGATGAAGAGTCTTTACGCGGCCATCGAGGATCTCGGGGGACCCGGTCAGGTCGGCCACCTCTTGCACAGGCAGACCTGCACCGGATATGGCTGCTGCTGTACCGCCCGTGCTAACTAATTCGAAGCCACATCGGCTAAGAACCGCTGCGAACTCCGGCAGTCCTGTCTTGTCGTAAACGCTGAGAAGGGCTTTCATATCAGATACCTAATGAGAAAAGATTGAAAAGATTAACTAGATAATTACGCGAGCGTCGTCGTCGGAGGCGAACACCTCGCCGACCACCCTGGCGTCGGGGACCTGCCGCACCACGTCGTCGGCCAACGAGGGCTCGCAAATAAGCACCATGCCCAGCCCCATGTTGAACACGCGGTACATCTCGTCCCGGCTAATGCTGCTGCGCTCTTGCAACAGGGTGATAACCGGCGGCACGGACCAGGTCGACGTATCGAATCGCACCGCCACGCCATCAGGCAGCACACGGGGCACGTTCTCGATAAGGCCGCCGCCTGTGATGTGGGCCATGCCTTTGATCTGCGACAAGACACCTGCCACCGCACCAACATAGGAGGGATGCGGCATCAGAAGAGCTTCGCCCAAGGTATTGCCTAGCTCAGGCACTTGCTCCGAGAGAGGCGACTGGTCGTCGTCTAGGCCAAGCACGTGCCTGACTAGCGAGTATCCATTGGTGTGAAGGCCATTAGACGGCAGTCCTATCAGCACGTCACCGGCGCTGATACTGGAGCCATCCAGAATATCGTTCCGCTCAACAGCGCCTACAACGAAACCTGCCATATCGAACTCACCGTCGATATACAGGCCGGGCATCTGGGCAGTCTCTCCGCCGATCAGGGCGCAGTCCACCTCCGAGCAGGCCCGGGCCATACCCTGAATCAGAGCCTCAACTACAGAGGGTTCCAACTCGCCGACGGCCAGGTAGTCAAGAAAGAAAAGCGGCTTTGCACCGCAGACGA
>CAUZQF010000311.1:0-3107 GCA_963581905.1 Dehalococcoidia bacterium | reverse complement strand
GGCGACATGCTAAGGGCAAGCTCACTTGGACTGGTCATACGTGCTGGCGCTGGCTTCAACACCATCGACGTCGCCACCGCCACAGAGCTAGGCATCAAAGTTGCCAATTGCCCAGGTATGAACGCCAACGCCGTTGTGGAGCTGGCCTTTGGCCTGATTATCGCCCTGGACCGGCACATTCCAGAAAACGTTCAGGACCTGCAACAGGGCAAGTGGAACAAGGTCAACTACAGCAGCGCCAGAGGCCTATCGGGCAGCACGCTGGGTCTCGTAGGACTTGGCGTTATAGGCCAGGGCATGATTCCCAGGGCCAAAGCTTTCGGCATGAAGGTGGTGGGCTGGAGCAGATCGCTTACTGCGGAAAAGGCTTCGACGCTGGGAATGGAGATGCTGTCTTCACCGGCGGAGGTCGCCGCTGCCTCGGATATCGTCAGCCTGCATGTGGCTCTGAATAGCGATACTCGTAACCTGGCGGACGAAACCTTCTTTCATCAAATGCGAGACGGCGCCTTCTTCATCAACACTTCGCGCGCCGAGGTCGTGGACGAGTCTGCGCTGGCAGAGGCCGTGAAAACCAAAGGCATCCGCGCTGGGCTAGACATATTCAAAGGGGAGCCCGCAACCGTCACCGGTGAGGTGAACAGCCCGCTGTTCAAGCTGGACGGTGTGATAGGCACGCATCACATTGGCGGACAAACCTCTGAGGCGCAGCGTTCCATTGCGGAGGAGACCGTGCGCATCATACGGGAGTATCGGGACACTGGTTCGCCCCCAAACCAGGTCTTTTGAACTGCCTTTTTTCTGAACTACTGCCGCATTTGCTATGGAGACTGACCTCATATGAGCCTGTTTAGATGGCCATCTAAGGGCCCTGCTGGCAAGCTACCGAATCGTTATGGACCCGTTGGACGTCTTCACCACTAGCTTTGCATCTCCGTTACCAATCTTCCCTGCGATGTGATCTTCATCTCCGGTAGAGGTTGTCAATATTGGCAATTCGGTTGTGATCGAACCGTTGGAGGTGGAGGCATCGAGCTCCATGCTGGGTGTGCCTTGTAGCTTCACATCCATGTTTCCGTTGGAACTCCGCATAAGGCTGTCACCACCAGCAACCAGTTCCCCGTCGAACTCAATCTCGCCATTGCTGGTTTTGATCTGAAATGTGCCGACGGCTCTTTATACTGTCACCTCGCCGTTGCTGGTCTCTATCTCAAATTGCCCCGATACGTCTTCCACGGCGATGGCTCCGTTTGACGATTTGATGGTGCCGGATCGTTGCATTCCGTGAACCTCGATGCCGCTGTTGCTATTCTGAAGCTCAACTCGTGTGGCAGAAGGGGCAGTGATTTCGATGTTGGCTTGTGGCCCTCTATTAAAGTTCCAAAAGCTGCTGCTTTTCTGCTCGACAGTAACGGTTATCGTGTCTCCCGTCTGGTCAACGCTGTATTCCTGGCGATCGGGGCGCTCAAGAACCGTCTGAATTCGTATCAGGGCGTCGGCACTTGGCCTAACGATGATGCTGCCGTTTTCGCCGTTAAAAACCAGCCTGGGAGACGCGCCTACTTCAAATCTTTCATCGTGGTTTTCGGAGGAAGCGCCTCCGCTCTCTCTGCAAGCCGCAGCAAACAAGAAGGTGGCTGCGCCAACAATCCATATGCCTGTTCTTAAGCGTTTGGCTATCGCTGAAACGGTGGTTGCGTTCATTTCGTTTTCTCACGATAAGTGTAAATTGGTGTCACGCTGTCCGCATAATCGGAGATGCCTGATTCACAGACAGTGCCTCTCGGCGATAACTGCCGCTCTTTTAAATTTTCTGGTCGCCATTGAGAAAGCTTTGGATTACAACTGCCAGCTCCTCGGGTTTATGCCAACCTATGTCGTGTATCGTTTCCTGCACCCAGTGAATGCGGCTGTCTGATATAGCCTCGTTAGCCATCTCCACCATCTTGCGCCGCATGGCCGCGAACTCAGAGCCTGCCCGTTCTGGCATGGGCCCCGCTGGGACAATCAGCGTAGGGCAGGCGATGTCCGACCAGGTGTCGGATGCCGGGTCGTTCCACATGGCGCTAAGGACCTGGGCGTGGTGCTCCGGCCTCAGGATGTCACGCATCTGGCCGTCCTCGTCCTCGGTGACCATTGTAAGGAGGATCCGAGCGATTTCGTCGCTCCAGCACATGGAAAGGCTGACGCTCATCCTATTCAAGTAGGACTCGCGGGTGCCGGAGATGTCTCGCGGGGCCAGCCGGGCCTGGAACTGCTCCCAAGTAGCGCCGGGCATAATCATGGGACTGAAGAAACCGCCGTCGATCATTACCAGAGAGCTGGCTCGGTCTGGGAACTTGGCAGCTACGTTCACGGCCACGTTGCCCCCCCAAGAATGGCCCAGCACGGCTGCCTTCTCTATGCCCAGGTGGTCCAGCAGACCTATCGCGTCGGACGCCAGTGAATCCCAATCGTATCCAGAAGCTGCCTGTGTGGTCCGACCGTGCCCTCGCTGGTCTGGTGCGATGACACGAAAGTTGTTCTGCAGAAGCGGTGCTACGGTGTCGTACCAGTTGGCGGACGACGCCAGGCCATGCAACGCCAGCACCGGCTCGCCGTTCCCTCCCCAGTCAAGGTATCGCATCCGCAGGTCGCGCACGTCGACCGATATCTCTTCAACCATTTCCACAACGTCTCCGTTTTGTTTAATTAATAGATCAGAGCACGATGATAGCAAAAGGTCTGTGATTGGCACCATATGGATGCCTCGTGGGGCGGACGCATCAGTGGGGGCGTTCTTAACGAGCCATTGGCCTGATATGAAAGGGGTTTCTTAAGGCAAGGGCGACGCGAGTTTCATGCGGAGAGCACTTACTACGTTTACATGAGCCTGCTTTGACTTAATTAGTCGAGTAGGGCCTTTTTGAGGGGCATCGCTTCGTGTTGTCCTTTACGAATTCTTGGAGCGCTGCTGTTCACCCTCTTGGGCTGGCAGGTGGCCACAATGCCAGACACAAGCAACGAGTTCGCAGTTCCCTTTCTTGGCTCCATCGCTGGCGTATTCATAGGGGTGATGCTGTCCGTCGTAATCCTGGTCTTCCTGAATCCGTGGATGGAAGATGAGG
>CAUZQF010000310.1:0-3133 GCA_963581905.1 Dehalococcoidia bacterium | reverse complement strand
CCTACCTTTCCAACGAGGTAGGGATTTTTCATCACCCAGACCAGCTCCGCCCCTACCTAATATTCAAGCTAAGCTGAATAGCTGCACGGCGGTCTTGCCCATCACCCATTCTCTGTCGATCTCCGCAGCAAACGCAGGGTAATCCATGACGCCCTGCAGCGCATTGCGGTAGCCTTCACGGCCACTTACGGGCGGGTAGTCGCTGCCCCACATCATGCGTCGCGGGCCAAAGGCGTCGTAGGCCATTTCGATTAGCGGCGGCGTGTCTTCAAAGCGGAAGTCCGGCTGAAGCACATCTGCTCGTTTGCTGATCTCGCCCAGGCCACCGACCTTGAGGTAGGTGTTCGGGTAGTTCGCCAGGGCCAGAGCCTTTTTGTACTCTGCATATGGAGTCGCGGCGTCCCGTCCTACTGCGGCCAGATGCTCCACGATAATAGGCATTTCCGGGAACTGCCCAACTAAGGCGTTGAACTCATCTGATGCAAAGCCCTCCAGGCCACCTTGGCTGCTGACAATAAGGCCAAGCTCAGAGGCCTTTCGCCATATGGCCAGCTCGTCATGTCCTGGGGAGCGTGCTCCTGGCGGCAGACGAACGCCGATGACGCCTTGAGCGGCCCACTTCTCTAGGGTCTGTGGCGCGTCCGGCTGAGTGTGATCAACCATGGCCACGACCACAAACCGACCAGGAAATCGCTGAGCGCACTCTAGCAGGTAGGTGTTGTCGTAGGTGCCGCGGTGCTGGATGAGCGCTGCCTTATCCACGCCGTTGGCGTTCATCTGATGCAGAAGAAGCTCCACTGGCTCAAACCAGTTATGGCCTGCATGGCAGTGCGTGTCGACTATAAGCATGTTGTTTCCCTAATAGAGCTATGTCGCATAACCAGATCTTGCCTCTTGCTCGAAAACCGGACGCCTACCGAGTCAGGCTAAGACTGCGAGTCGTACCAGTCCAGAATTTCGCCGCCGGTCATCAGCGCCACGTCGTCATGAGATGTGATGTACTCCAGCAGCTTTTCCAGGTAGCCGATGCGATGTGGAACGCCAATCACGTATGGATGCAGCGCAATACACATGATTCGGGCCTCTTCCGCACCCTCGCTGTAGAGCCTGTCGAACTGGTCCTTGCCTCGATCAAATATCTCTGGCGACCTGTGGTTCTGGACCACGTACATCGTGATGTCGCTGGTCTCTATCGTGTAGGGAATCGACACCATACGGCCAGTTTTCACCTTCATCGGGACAGGCAGGTCGTCCATAACCCAGTCGCAGATATACTCGATGCCCGCCGCCGCCAGCAGGTCCGGGGTGTCCCACGTCTCTGCCAGACCAGGGCCCATCCAACCTCGAGGGGCCACACCGGTGGCGTTCTTGATGGCGTCAACGGTCTTGCGAATTACAGCCTCTTCGTCGTCCACCAAGGGCATGGCTTTCTGCACGAAGCCGTGGCCCATCATCTCCCACTTGGCGTCCACCATGGACTGGAAGACCTCAGGATAGGTGTCTATTACAGAGCCGTTCAGGCTGACCGTGACGGGGATGCGCAGCTTGTCCAGGGCGGCCTTGACGCGCCAGAATCCCACTCGCATGCCGTACTCGTGCCAACTATAGTTCGGAACGTCAGGAACCACCATGGCACCCTGAGGCGTGGGCAGCACCTGCCTGGCCATCCTATCGTTGATATCCCATTCCTCTACGTTGACTACTACCCACAAGGCCAGTCTAGCCCCGTTGGGGAGCTTCAGTGACTTCCTATTATGGATGGCGGTGTAGTCTGCCCTCGGATTGCTCAAAGTAAGTCTCCTAGCGGTCGAATAAGTAAATTATGGGACGATTTTCTCCCACAGAAGCGACAGCGTCCATGTGACGTCTCGGGACTGTGTAGGAAGGGACTCCAGCTTAAGCTCGTTGCCATCAAAGCTGAATTTTCGGATCTGGTCCGTGTTTTCCCAGTTGGGGAAGGAGCTAGCCTCCAGTTGATGGGTAACTATCTGCTGCTCCTCGTCAATTTCGTACGTGCCGCAGTAGGCCATCATCTTATCCATGGCCACTTTGGCCTCATCCGGAGTGCTGCGGGAAGGGTTGTCAGACTCGAATTTGTCCCTGCTGGATGCCATTAGGAAGACGCCCAGGTTTCCGTCCGCATCGTAGATAATTTTGCCGTAAGGCTGGTCTCCGTATGGCTGCAAAACACGCCCGTCAGAGCATATCGCCTCATACGATTTCAGGTTCCAGCCGCCAATGAATCGCTTATCCGTCATATTGCTGATTTATCCTCGCCGAATTATGCCAAAGACACCTGTAGAACGGCGTCCCCGGCACAGGGTTGCTGGTGAACTTTAGCAGAAATAAGCCCTCTAATAAAGTCTTCACAAAGCATTAGAAACCACCGGTCTGTTCCGCTGAGTAAAGACACTCAGAAAATATGAGAACAGGCCCGGAATTCTCATCAGGAACGCACCCATGACCTGGTAAAGCATATAGGGGAGTATGGTCGAGGCACACCAAACGCACACCGCGTTTCGACAGACGACTATGGCGTACAGGCGCCACGGGAGGATGGGGGTAGGATGACGAAGAACCTGATACTTAACAAACTATGTACCCGAACCTGAAAGTGGTACGTGGCGGGCGCCACGGCAACGCTGCTTATGGCGGCCGCGTGCGGACCTATCAGTGCGCAGTACGCCCAGGGCATGTTGGACACAGGTCGCGAGATTCAACGGCTTCAGCATCAGCAGGAGGAGATCACTCCCAGGCTGGACGCCATCGCCGATGTTCAACAAGAAATAGCTCCTCTGGAAACTCGGCTTCGCGAGATCGAGAAAGAATATCGCGAATTCGAAAAGGATTCCATTCAACCCCTCAAAGAGGATTTTCGAGAGTCGCGAGAGTCGAAAGACAGCCCTGACCACGATATAAGACGCGAGATCGAAGAAGAGGCCCATGCACGGATGCAGGAAATCGGCGAGTAACAGCGCGAAATAGAAACCGCCTTTCAAAGAGACGCCAAGGATTTCGAGAGCAGTTTCCGTGAGATAGAAAGAAAAAGGTCCGATCGCATGAAAGAAATTGTCGAAATTCAGGACGAAATTCGAGATCTGGAAAACGACAGTCGCCAGAGAATCGATGAGCT
>CAUZQF010000309.1:0-3134 GCA_963581905.1 Dehalococcoidia bacterium | reverse complement strand
AGGGCAGCCGGTGTTTTGGCACTGGACACACCCTTCTTCAGTTTTCGGGACCCCGACGGACTGCGCGAGAACGCTCGCGATGCCAAGAAGTACGGATTCAAGGGCAAGTTCGCTATCCATCCCTCCCAGATCGACATCATCAACGAGACCTTCTCCCCGTCGCAGGCCGAGGTTGAGCAGGCTAAGCGAGAGATCGCGGCTTACGAAGAGGCCGAGCGCATTGGTAGAGGCTCAACATCGCTGGACGGCAAGGTTGTCGACGTACCGGTGGTGAAGCGCGCGCAGGCTCTATTGGAGTTGGCCAAGTCCATGCAAGTCACATCAGGTTCGGGAGACTAATCGTGCCACGCGACAAGATGCAACTAGAAGGCCTAAGGTTCTACGGCTACCACGGTGTGCACGACGCCGAGCAGCAGTTGGGCCAGAGATATATTGTCGACCTGGAGATGGAGCTAGACCTCCGGACCGCAGGGTTGTCTGATGATCCCAACGACACCGTTAACTACTCACTGGTCTACCAGGAAGTCAAAAAGATCATGGAAGGTCCGGCCAGAAAGCTTCTCGAAAACGTTGCCGAATCCATCGCCACCCGCGTCCTGGAGAGTTTCGACATACAGTCGGTCAGAGTAAAGGTCATGAAGCCTGAGGTTCCCGTTAAAGGGAGCATTCTGGACTTCGCCAGCGTTGAAATCTACCGCATTGCTTCTGAATAACCAAGCAGAGCCATATTGCTGCACGTAACTTCCTGTTGCGCGGGGCATTTCTGCTCGATGCAGCCGTAGGTCCAAATTTGATCGGCATCTGAAATTAAACAAGTTCTCTTCGGTTTTTAAAGGCCTTTCGCTACTGCACCCATTCAAAAACCCTTGATCTGCAATATGTATCTGTCTGCGGATTTTTGGATGGACTCCTTGGCTCCTGTCATGACGTTACGTCCCCACCAGCCACCGTAGATGCGGTCGAACTCGTAAGGCTCAACCGCCGCCACGATGCCGCGTATCTCCGACTCGGGTAGGGGAATCAGGTTAGGATAACTCCTCATGAAGCTCACGAAGCGCCGGTCTGGTACTACCGTAATGCTGTCCCCGACAAAGAGCGCACCTTTGCCGTCGGCTCCTCCGGCCCAGTGCAATACCGCGCTGCCCAGGAAATGCCCACCGCACTGGATGAGGGTTACTCCCGGCACAAGCTCCAAAGGGCTGCCATCCCAGTAGCGTATAGAAGGGTCAGGTCGCATCACATACTCGCGGTCGACTTCGGGAATGTAGATGGGCGCGTCGTCGAAGGCGCGACTCCACGTAACCATGCTGTCGTAGAAATGCGGGTGGGAAAAGCAGATGGCCTGAATGCCTCCCAGAGACCTGATTGCATCAATGGCAGCGTCATCCAATAAGCTAATACAATCGTAAAGAATGTTGCCGCCGGGAGTCTGAACCAGCAACGCCCGTTGGCCTATGGTGAAGCTGGGAGCTATACCTATGCCCGTTAATCCAGGCTCCTCTTCACGCACATCGTTCTCGTAACCCTCGGCCTTCAGCTCCTCCATCGTCGTCCACCTCTGCCCCTCCCAGCCTACGTATTGCCTGGGGTCATCGCATATGGCGCAGTGGGTTGGAGGCGTCTCGCTCTCGGTGTGCTCTACTCCGCAGGTACGACAGATGAAGTTCTCCAATGTAGCCTCCTCAGGAAATATAGCTATTGTGTCTTTTTTCGCCGTTTAAGATAGCATGAAATCGGCCCGATGTTAGTTGCAAGGAAATCTATCCTATGCCAAACTTGGTGCATCGACTTTTAGCATGCCCAGTTATGGCAATATACCTCATAATTAGATATTTCCCGACGTACCGAAACGTCCGATTATGTGCCATAGTTCGTAGTTAAGTTAGTCGGTTAAAACAGACAACATACGACAAAGCATTTTCTTAAGGAGAGCCAGGCATGGCCAACAATTCTAAGACCATCGAAGAGTTGCGAACCAGCGGTTATAAGGTTCTCAGCGTAAAGCAGGAGGTCCGCAAAAACCTCATCTCGAAGATCAAGTCGGGCGGTGAACTCTTTCCCGGCATCATTGGCTTCGAAGACTCTGTGGTGCCTCAGTTAGAGAATGCCATCTTGGCGGGCCAAGACATAATCCTGCTGGGTGAGCGCGGCCAGGCCAAATCCAGGGTCATCCGCCAACTGGTGTCTCTTCTAGACGACGAGATTCCTATCATGGAGGGCTGCGAGCTAAACGACGATCCCTTCAATCCTATCTGCCGACAGTGCAAAGACATAATCGCCAAAGAGGGCGACGAGGCAAAAATCTCCTGGCTGCCCAGGGAGATACGATACGCTGAAAAGCTAGCGACACCAGATATTACCGTCGCCGACCTCATCGGCGAAATCGACCCGATCAAGGTTGCGGAGGGTCGTTACCTCTCTGACGAGCTAACCATTCACTACGGACTCATCCCGCGCACGAACCGCGGTATCTTTTGCATCAACGAGTTGCCAGACCTCTCGGAGCGCATTCAGGTCAGCCTGTTCAATCTCATGCAGGAGCGAGATGTTCAGATTAAGGGCTATCGCATCATGCTGCCTCTGGACGTATTCTTGGTATCCAGCGCGAACCCCGAGGACTACACCAACAGAGGCAGGATAATCACGCCTCTCAAGGACCGCTACGGCGCGCAGATTCGCACTCACTACCCTCGATCGACTGACGAAGAGATAGGCATTGTAGAGCAGGAGTACACCAAGTTCGACGACACAGCGGATAAGGTCACTGTGCCGGACTACATGAAGGAGCTGGTAGCCGAAATTACGGCCCTGGCCCGACGTAGCCCTGATGTTAACCAGCGCTCTGGGGTCAGCCTGAGGGTCTCCATTGCCAACTACGAAACGGTGGTCAGCTCCGCATTCAAGCGTAGCCTGAAGCACGACGAGATGGCCTCTCCAAGAATCAGCGACCTGCCAGCAATCATGGCGTCTACCCTCGGCAAGCTGGAGATGGAGACCGTCGAAGAGGGCCGCGACTTCAAAGTTGTTGAGGAGCTTACGAAGAAGGCGGTGCTAAATACCTTTGGCCGTCACTTCAAGGCCCGCGAGTTCGAGGATCTGGTGCTAAAGTTCGAGGAAGGGCTTGCAGTGGAGAC
>CAUZQF010000308.1:0-3141 GCA_963581905.1 Dehalococcoidia bacterium | reverse complement strand
ACAAGCAGTTCCCTCTTCGCAGGGGTGCGCCTAAAGAGGAGTTACGCAGCAGGCTTAAAATCAGCCCGCAGGTGTTCAACTTTGCTCTTCCCAGGCTGCAACAGGACAGTTTCGTCATCGAAGACGTGACCATGGTGCGACTGCCAGACTACGAGCCGACTCTGAGCGTTGCGCAGCAAAGGGCTGTGGACGCTTATCTGCAAGACCTGGAAGCAAACCCTTTCTCGCCATCAAGGGACGCCATACCGGATGCCGAGGTGGTGAACCTGCTGGTTGAAGAGGGGCGCGTGGTAAAGGTCGACGACGCCGTGGTGTTCTCTGCGTCGGCTTATGCCAGCATGGTGGAGCAGGTCTCCAAGCACATCAATGACAACGGCGAGATCACCGTAGCAGGCGTACGCGACCTGTTCAGCACGAGCCGCAAGTACGCTCTGGCGCTAGTGGACTACATGGATGCCCAGCGAATAACCCGGCGCGTAGGAGATGCCCGGGTCTTGCGCTGAGGCGCGACAATTATTGAAAAAAGGATTCCCTAAATGAGCCTAGTTAGCGACTTGATTGTGAAAGTTGTTGATTCTTCTTCCGTTATTGGTCAAGTTCTACAGAAAGCTAAGGTACTTGCTTCCGAGCTAAAAAGCCCTGAATTAAGAACATGGGTTGATTCAGAATTAACCGGATACGACGACGAAGATTCCCTACCAGACTGCAGGATATCAGTAGGCATGAATTTGGGGCATTTTGAAGGCGGCTTTGGCAGCGCAATTAGAAATGCACCGCTCCCAATTTATGCATTGCCCGAAGAGTTTCGGGCTGGCATGTCGAAACTACGTTTGACTGCCAGCGTTTCATCGCTTCAGGAGATGCATAATTTAGAAAGTACTTATCAGGAAAGTTGGTCCGCAGACCTAATCGCACTTGTCTCCAGCAAATTCTATCAAGGCATGGCCTTGAGAATGGCGTGGAAGCATATTCCTCAGGCCGAGATCACTGGTGTGCTTGATACCGCACGGAACAAATTACTCAGTTTCCTCTTAGAATTGAAGGAACAATATCCAGAAGTCGAGGATGCCGACGCAGGCCTTCGAGCCATCCCAAGTGACGAAGTCCGTATCAGTATCGCAAACAATATTTTTGGCACCAACAATAACTTGGCCAGCGGCCAATCGGTTCAACAGACTGTAAATCAGAATGTAAAACAGGGTGATATAGACGCCTTGTTATCTGTCCTCGCGGAGGCCTCTCTGCCAGAGGAATCCATTGATGAATTGAAGGTGGCGATTTCAGAAGACGAGTCCATTAGCCGAGACGGCCTAGGCCCTAAGGTATCAATTTGGATGGCGAAATTAGCTGAAAAAATAGGTACAAACGCAACTGCAACGTTGGCAGCCCAAGCCGTCCTCCAGTTTTATGGAATTTCATAAATTTCCTAACAAACTCAGAACCCAGAACTAATTACTAAGCACTAAAGACTAAAAACCAAGAACTGAGAACTAACGATGTCCCTTGATCTAACAATCACCGCGCTGCAGATCGACAGCATGGCAGCGGAGTTGAAGAACCGCAATAACGACAAGTTTCGCCGCATTGATACCGCGGTGGAAACGGTCGGCAACTTCGACTTGGACGCTTACCAGGCGAAGCACGAAGAGAGCCGTTCGACGCTTCTGTGGAATGTGCCGTCCTTCACTGGTGATCCAAAAGAGAGCTTTACCGTTCCCCCTATTCCGGACGACTTCTGCATCGTGGCGGTGGACGGCTCCCACATAGACATCGACCGCCACCTGTCCGCTCGCTGCTTTCTGATAAACACAGGCACGGTCTACCTCCGATACGGTTCCGAGCCAGACGCCGAGCTATCCAACCAACCCCGCCTCTACGCCGACGAAGACGAGCTAGTGATTAAAGGCAACGTAACACCGTTCAGACAGGTGAATATCGACGGGGCCTTGCTGGGTGCCAAACGGGCCGTGGAGGAGATCAAGGCGTTGGTCCACGCGCTGCACAAGACGCCGAAAGATGTGCCTACGGTGGGACTGGTCGACGGCACCCTGGTGATGTTCGGCCTGCGAAACTACGACGATTTCGTGGTACGAGAGCTGGTGGATAACGGCTTCGTCAGCGCGCTGGAGGAGTTGCGGGAGATGGCCTCGCAAAGGCAGTTAGCAGTGGCCAGCTACATCAGCCTGCCGCGCAGCCAGGAGGTGGCAAACGCTCTCCGACTCCAGGCCTGTCCGTTCGACGTAGCATCCTGCGACCAGAACTGCGGTCAGATTCCAGCACGCGAGAGGGCCTGCGACCAGGCCGTAGGTGGCATTATGGACCGCGAGATATTCTTGAAATTATTGGACAAGGGCCAACGGTCGTCGGTGTTTGTAAGCAACAACATAATCGTCTCGAAGAACTACCAGGGCCATGGCATACACTTCTTCTACGTCAATACCGGCGAGGAGATTGGCCGTGTTGAAGTCCCGTCATGGATTGCGGAGAACGAGGACTCGCTGGATCTAGTCCACTCGCTGATTGTCGACCAGTGCCAGCGAGGGCCGGGCTACCCTGTGGCGCTGATGGAGGCTCACGAGCAGGCAGTGGTCACCGGTGTCGACCGGCGCTACTTCGTGGAGCTTGTTGAGCAGGCCCTCTTCGACCAGCACCTGCCAACGTTCTCGTCCGAAAAGAATATTTCAAAAAGACAAAAGTGGATTTGATTTTAAGTTGTAGGCAGTTCAATGCTGGCCAAGAAAGCTTAGACTGAGAAGGAACGGGGAATTGCCAGAGAACGGCCCTTCAACAGGTCAAGAAACAACATAGCATCAGGCACATATTCGCGGAGCCAAGGAATTCAGAATGAATGAAACCAACGGCACAGCTACAACAACAGCCACCCGTCTGGGTGAGGTTATCGAAGGCTCGACGACCGAATTTCAGACGCACTGCTATGATCTGTACGCCGCGCCGCCGCTGGGAAGCCTTGTGCGCTGTGGCGACAGCGACTCCATTTACGGAATAGTTTGCAGCGTCTCTACCCAGAGCATCGACCCGTCCAGGCATGCCATACCTCGCGGGCGCGACGCGCAAAACGAAGACGAGATTTACCAGGACAACCCGCAGCTAAACCGACTGCTTTACACGCAGTTTCAGGCG
>CAUZQF010000307.1:0-3146 GCA_963581905.1 Dehalococcoidia bacterium | reverse complement strand
GCGGCGACCTTCAACAACTGGGCACCCATATTCTTGAATGGGTCATTGAGTTCAATCTCTTTTGCAATGGTTACGCCATCGCTGCAAATCTGCGGAGGGCCAAAATCCTGGTCTAGCACTACATTACGTCCGCTAGGACCAAGGGTTACTCCGACGGCCCGGGACAGGGTGTCCACGCCTATCATGAGTTGCTTCCAGGCATCTTCCTGGAACTGGAACTGCTTCGCCATCTACACCACCTCTGTTGTTTTACACATTTTTATTTTGGGCCACACATCTTAAAAAATGGCCACTGCAATTGAATTATCTAAGGCTCACGGAGCAAATTTTCGGCCCACCAGTTAGTCGCACTTCTAAACTAAGCCTTTTCTTGAAGCGCTTTGAGCAGTACGGGAAGGGGACAACTGCAAATCCCGCATGCGCACAGCCATAGCATTATAGACCGCATTGGCTATGGCTGCCAGCAACGGCACTATTCAGGCCTCTTCCTGGGCGGCCTTATTATACATTATGTAACCACATTACATCACGCAGGCGCGTCTGCACACATAGCAAGCGTGAACATTCCGAGAAAATTTAGGGGCAACAACATTAGGGCCGATGCGTCCGTTGGATTTCAACCGGACAAGGCCCCTTTTCGGAATGGCTTCCTGGGTGCTGAACCGGTGTATGCCCGTGCATACGGAAACCTTATGGGTGAAAACTTCATACCCCTACTGTTGGTCGCACCCTCTTTCAATTGAGTCACCGGAGTTAATTTGGAAAGGTAGGTACAGGAGAGAGTTTTGACCGCGAGCAAGGTTGTCATAGTAGAAGATGAGCCCCTTTTCCGGCAGATGCTGCGGGCTCAGCTGGGCGCCGACCCAGAGCTAGAGATAATCGGCGAGGCCGCCAATGGCGAAGACGCCGTGGAGATGGCTAGACTGCTGACGCCTGAAGTTATGCTAATGGACATCGAACTGGGCCAAGGCATTACGGGCATAGAGGCAGGGTTCGCTATCAAGTCTGAGCGTCCCTCTACAGGCATCGTGCTGCTCTCCAACCACAAAGCCAAGCAATTTATCGTATCTTCTGGCGGCTGATCCTACCTCATAAAGCGGATCGTCCGAGATATTCAGACCGTGTTGTGCGCTGTAAAAGGCGCGGCCTGTGGCCTTCTGGTCATCGGATCCCTCTCTCACAAGCGTCCTAACGCCCAGACAGGGCCAGGCGCTGGCCAGGCTGGAGCCAACGCAGTTGAAGTACCTGGAACTGTTGGCCCAAGGATATTTCAACAATGCTATAGGCCGAGAACTTGTGAAGAATGAGGCCGAAGTTCTGGAAAACCTGTCTCAGATTTACAAGAGGCTCGTAATAGACATGCGCGGCGACGTAGACCCGAGGGTAGCGGCCATCCGCACTTATCTGGAGCAGACAAACGGCAGCTAAAGTCCTCTTTTCTCCCCCTATGCCTGATCACTTATCACCATTTTCGGTTCAGAGAGCTTAATAATGCTACGCGTAATGATCGTGGACGACCAGGGCGGCATGCGCCAGATGTTGAGAAAAATTCTGGAATACGAAGGCGGGTTCGATGTGGTTTGCGAGGCTTCCAATGGCCAGGAAGCACTAGAGCTGGTCGAAAAGCAGCCGCTGGACATGATTCTTATGGACGGTCAGATGCCCCAAATGAATGGCTTTGAGGCAACGAAGCAGATCCTCGCCTGCCATCCGGAGATCGGCATAGCCAATACCAGCATGAACAAGGACTCTCAAGATGCCAGACTCGCCAAGGAGGTGGGTGCCATAGCATTTATCCCCAAACCAACCCTAAAAGGCGAAACGCTCATCGAGCTGATGGCGTGCAGAATGGCTAGCTAACTGACGCAGACTCCAACACGTCCGCCGAAATATCGACGTAAGCCGTAACAATTGTGCCCTTGCTCGGCGTCGACTCCACGCTGAACTCACCGCCAACCACGCCCATGTGGTCCTGTATCGTCATCAGGCCCAGACTGCGCTTGCTAGTCGAGTCGCTCATGTCAAAGCCCTGACCATTGTCTTCCACAGACATAAACACGATGTTTTCCTGCTCAATCCACAGACTGACATTAGCCCCAGTGGCACCCGAGTGCTTCACGATATTACCCAAGGCCTCTTCGGAAACCCGGTACATTGCCAGGCGAACCTTCGGAGGAATGGTAGAGCCTCCTGTAGATTCCCGCCCCTGGACATCTTCAGATATCTCAACCTCTATCGGTATGGCCCGCTCGAACTGGTCTCTAAGCGACATTATGCCTGCGCTGAGGTTGAGTCTAATGATGCTTGGGTGCAGCCGATGCGATATCTGCCGGATGTCATTTTCTCTTATGTCGTCAAGCTGGTCCGCCAGTCGCTCCAGCTCTTCTTTATGTCCTCGTCCAGGGTCTTCGTTGCGAGGTCAGCCATGGCCATTTGCAGTATCATCATCCGCGTCTGGACGTGGCCATGAAGCTCTTCGGCGATCGATTTCCGAACGCTCTCTTCAGCGTCAACGATACGCCCTCTGGACTAGAGTAACTCCTCAACCATCTCTTCCAGTTGCCGCACGTAGAATCTTGTCTCAAATTCGATTCGCTGCCTCTGTAAGCGAACTATCCGCTGGCCCACCCTGATACGCACTCGCAGTTCTTCAGAATTAAAGGGGTTTGTCAGATAGTCGTCCGCGCCAGCCTGAAGCCCCCTGATCTTGTCCTCTTTGTCCCCCTTGACGGTAAGAAGCATTAAATAGGGGTTAGTCGCCATGCGGCCTTCCCGCACTTTCTGACAGATCTCAATGCCGTGCATGCCTGGCATCATCCAGTCAATAATGGCAAATTTCCAGGGCGTCATCCCGGTAGAGAGCGTCCCAGGCCTGCTGGCCATCAACGCAAACTTCCACCTCGAACCCGAACTCCAGGAGAAGCTCCTCAAGCACCATTCGCGATACAGCGTCATCTTCTGCTATTAGAATCTTATTTGACACGATCTCTTCGTTCGCAGGTCATTTCACAGGAGAGGCTTCAAGGCCTCTGCCATTCTGTCTATTGCGATCATCAGTAGGTCATAGACATCTTGAAGCCCGTCGACGACGCCATCTCTGCCCATGTGCTCAAGTTTCATCGCAGCAGCAGGGGCGAAGCTTGCCG
>CAUZQF010000306.1:0-3151 GCA_963581905.1 Dehalococcoidia bacterium | reverse complement strand
ACTCTTTTGCCTGCCGAAACATCGTCGTAGACGATACTGCCATCTGGAGCTACTACGGTTATGGCCGCGCCGTACTCCATGGCTACCGTACCGGTATTCTTAGCAGTGTACTCGAGGTTGATGGTCTTACCCTGTCTATACAGGCCTTTAGACGTTCTTATGTTGTCAAATTTCCCATCGAAGATTCCGTCAAATTTACCGGTTAAGGTAACTTCGCGGTCTCCTCCATTGGACTGAATTACTAACACTCCTTCCATACGCCGGGATAACGGCGCATCCTTCTTTACACGGAGCATTACGGTTGCAGATTCTGTGGCATCTCCTACAGGACTCACCAGCTCTACCCAGTAATCAGGCACGCTGGTTATGCTCCACTCCAAGACGCCATTGCCGGTATTCGATACAAACAGGCTTTGTTCAGGAGTCTGGCCCGGCAGGAATTCGCCAAAATCGATAGCGTCATCAGAAAGAAACACAAGGGGTTTCGCCCGGACTTCAAATGTATGGCCGTCACTACGGGATATAGAGTCAAAAAGGACATCAAAGAGCTCTAGGTCTCTTAGATTCGCTGTCAGCGTATACTCGCCTGCTTCAGTTCTTCCCGACGTGCTCCACTGGAACTGAAGCTGCTGCTTCTCTCCAGGCAAAAGTTGGGTGATCCGTTCCACCTTGCTGCGAAACACCTCGTCGTCACCTGTAGGTCCGTAAAGAACCATTGTTAGCTGATAGTCCTGCGCCGTCGCACCGTCGTTTTCCACCTCGACATTGAAGATGGCAGTGGTCTTAGGAACATAGATTGGCCTATTCGCCTTGAGAAGCAATATTTTGCCGCTGGCTACCTCCTGGAAAGCATCCACAGATGAATATATGCTCAGTCCTGATAGGCCTATAACCAGACCTAGTATCAGCACTGCAATCGCGATTTTTGAGGATATATTCATGGCGTCATTCCAATCCTTAACTAAAATCTTAGAAAAGTATGACAATTTAGCCTGATGCTAGCATAATGGGTTTTCTGCGTCCCCTACATTGATAACCACGATTGGCCCGATAGCAAAACCTCACTTTCGGCGGCCGTTGGTACTCACAGAAAGCGCAGAGCATGGTTTATAATTCCAACAATACATCCTGTAAGCGCAGATATACACAGAACCTTGTTTGGCGCCAAAAAACCACTAGTAGTAGGAATAGTCGAGAGGTCACGTCTTGCTGATAATTAATCCGTCCACTTACAAGAACATCGTCAGGCCTCTGCTGTTCAACCTGTCGCCGGAAACAGCGCAGGGAGCGGCCGAGTTCGTGCTGCAGCAGGACTACCTGTGGAAATTCCTATCGCCTCTAATGAAGGTAGAAAGCCCAAGGCTGCAAACAACCCTCGCTGGCATCCGGCTGGACAACCCTGTTGGTCTGGCAGCGGGCTACGACAAGGACTGCAAAGTCATACCGTCGCTGTCGTCCCTGGGATTCGGATACATCACCTGCGGCACGGTAACAGCCATGCCTCGCCCAGGTAATCCAAAGCCCAGGGTGATCCGCTACGTGGAGGAAGAGGCTCTGGTCAATTCGCTGGGATTCCCTGGCAAAGGCCTGGCCAGCGCCACCGATGAACTGCGGCGCGTCCAGGAATCGCGCGCGAAGACTCCAATAGTGGCCAGCGTGTCTGGTGTGACGGAGGAAGACCTCCTCAAGTGCCACCGTGGGCTGGAGCCGCTGGCAGATGCCATCGAAATCAACATCAGCTCCCCCAATACGGCGGGGCTTCGCGTATTCCAAGAGCCTGAGGCCTTGGGTGCTCTGCTATCTCAGGTCAACGAAGACAGGAAGCGTCCCCTGTTCATCAAGCTTCCGCCCTATAAATCTTCTGCCGACCAGCCTTCCGCAGGCGAGGAGGCGCGGGACAGAGTGCTCAGCCTGGTTGAGGTCTGCATAGAGCAAGGTGTCAGTGCGGTAACCGTCTCCAATACGTGGCCAGTGCGGGATTCCCGTCTAGCCGTGGGAGCAGGTGGCCTTAGTGGCAAAGGTGTGTTCCCGGATACGCTAAGGATGGTGACTGATCTGAAGGCGGTCATCCGCGATAGGATGGCCATCAACGCGTGCGGTGGGATATTCAGCGGAAAAGATGCGTTAGAGGTCCTGCGGGCGGGAGCAACAACGGCTCAGGTGCTGACGGGGCTCATTTACAGGGGACCTGGCATCGCCAGAAGCATAAACGAGCAGCTGCTTCAAACGATGGATGAAGAGAGAGTCGTGACCCTCAGCTAAGGCCAGGTAGTACATCACAGGCTAGGGTGGTCATTCCACAGCTTACGGCGAAGCTCGTCGACCCGGCCAGGGCTGCATAGGAACTCCTGCACGTTCAACGATTGGGCCAAAGACACAGCAATATCTGCTATGTAATCCGTGAACTGATTCTCCTTGGAATAGTCCATGCAAATCAGCTTAGGAATGTCCTGAGACTTCACATTTATGTTGATGCTTACTGGTTGCATTCTACCTGCTAATGTCCTCTCGCTGGTAATCTTGGCCTGTCAATTGAGACAACCTCATATTAGGCATGGCGAAGGAATTAATCGGGGTAAATCACGTCGCCAACAGACGAACTAATGTGAAAAGAAGTGAATTTTCCTACGAGACTTCTAAAAATAGTTGCCCCTTAGCACCCTCTCCAGCACATGAACACCCCCTGCACACCATATTCACACCTCCAGACTACGTGTTATCAACAGGCCCGTTGTTATTCTCACTGCAACGCGTTGGGTAACTGTGCCTGACAAATATCACATGGCAGGGGTGATGTACTGTGAACCAGCTTATTAAGGAGTCCGTGGGTAAAGTGCCGATCTATGCTCTACTCATCATTATTGGCATCGTGATTCTGGTAGGGTGCAGCTCAAAGTCAGAGGAAACACCCGCAGAGGCCGCACCGGCAGCCATCGAAAAGGCTCAGCCGGTCCAGGAATCTGCACCGCCAGTAGTTGCAGTCGAGTCCGTCGCAACCCAAGAACCAGTTCCTGCAGTCTCCCAGGCAATGCCTGAGTATGACCCAGCGGTGCCCGCTGTTGTCGCTCCGCCGTCATTTGAGAGCAACAACGATGGTGTAACTGTCGAGGCCGAAGCCCCCGAAGCGCTCCTAGTGCCAGTTCTCGAATCT
>CAUZQF010000305.1:0-3159 GCA_963581905.1 Dehalococcoidia bacterium | reverse complement strand
GTACATCAAGTCACATTCCTTTTCTGCTGTTAACCAGCGCAGGCGTTACATCAGCCTGGTGGGCGACGCGGAGCTTGACGAAGGATCCATATGGGAGGCTATCGCTGAGCCTTCCATGGCAGACCTGGACAATGTGCTCTGGGTGGTTGACCTGAATCGCCAGAGCCTGGACAGAATTATTCCCGGAATCAGGGTTCGGTGCTGGCGGGAGATGTTCGGCGCAAACGGCTGGAACGTCATCGATGCCAAGTACGGCAAGCGGCTAATGGCTGCCTTTGATGAACCCAATGGCGAGCTGCTGCGAATGTCCATCGACGAGATGTCCAATGATGTCTACCAGCGGTTGCTTCGAGTGTCGCCGGAGTCGCTAAGAGAGTGGCTACCCAATACTAGCCGCTACCCGAAGGACCTGGCACGGTTCATCAGCCGATGGGATGACCAGACGCTTCAGGATACCTTCCGCAATCTTGGAGGTCACGACTTCGCGACTCTGAGAGAAGCTTTCGCCAGCGCTGACGCCAGTTCGGGACCAGACGTCGTGTTTGCTTACACGCTCAAGGGCTGGATGTTGCCGTCCATCGGCGACCCTCAGAATCATTCGCTTACGCTAAACAGCGAGCAGATGGAAGAGCTTCGGAATAGGGTCGGCGTAGACGAAGACAACCTCTGGGCTTCGTTAGACCCCAGCACTCCGGCGGGCCAACTGTGTTCGGAGAAGGGCAGCATGTTCGGCTCAAGACGACGGGCCGCGCCGCTTCCTCCAGACATCGCCATACCCAAGGACCTGGGCCAGCGTTACAACGGCTCCATGTCGACGCAGCAGATATACGGTCTTATTCTTACCGACATTAACAGGCGGCTGCCGAACGTGACGGACCGAATGATCTCGGTGAGTCCTGATGTGGCCAGCTCGACAAACCTGGGCGGCTGGATCAATAAGGTCGGCGTTTGGGCCAAGGAGGAGCACGAGCCGCTGCCTGAAGAGGGCGTCATCCGGGCCCTGAAATGGCATGAGTCTCCTCAGGGACAGCACATAGAGCTGGGCATCTCGGAAAACAACCTGTTCATGATGCTCGGGCAGCTTGGCCTTTCATTTGAGGCCACAGGCGAGTTGCTGTTTCCCATAGGCACGCTGTACGACCCCTTCGTGAGACGAGGTCTGGACGCGTTCACCTACAGCATCTACTCAGGCGCAAAATTTATCGTCGTGGGCACTCCCTCAGGCATAACGCTCTCTCCGGAAGGCGGCGCACATCAGTCTCTAGTCACTCCCTCTATAGGGGTAGAGATGCCAAACCTCGCCTACTACGAGCCCTGTTTTGGAACAGAAGTCGAATGGATAATGCTGGATGCGCTGGAGCAGATTCGTCAGCGCTCTCACTCTACCTACCTCAGGCTGACCAGCAAACGAGTAGACCAGAGCCTGTTCGTCGCGCCGGAAGATGCCGAAGAGAGGGAACGTCTACGACTTCAGGTATTGGCAGGAGCCTACAGGCTTATCGACAGAAGGTCATCTGCAGATTATTACCCTGGCGAAAACGTGGTCCACATCATGGCCACCGGCGCTATGGTCCCAGAGGCCATTACCGCGAGCAATTCCTTGATGACAGAGGGTATCCTTGCCAACGTGATAAACGTAACCGGGCCAGGCCCACTGTACAGCTCTTTCCAGGCATCGGTGAAGGCCTCTATGGAAGCTAGAGGGCAGTCTGGTCGCTTCATGTCAGATATTCTGCCGACCAGCGAGCGAAAGGCACCGATAGTCACCGTGGCTGATGCACATCCGCATTCTCTGGCCTGGATTGGTGGAGCAGTCGGTTGCGCCGTTATGCCGCTAGGCGTCAGCGAGTTCGGCCAGTCAGGAAACCGCGAAGACCTCTACAGGGAATATGGAATTGATGTGGATAGCATTGTGGCCGCCTGCTTCGCCGCGCTGGAGATTTAGCTCTTCAATTCCGCTTCGTCTTCTCCGTTACTTCTTCCAACAGCTATCTCATGGCGTACTTCAGATCGTTCTACTGCGTGTTGCCCCGTCGAGAGGGGTCTGCTGTCAGCTGTCCAAGCTAGTAAAAGAAATCTCGGACAGCGGAGCCTTGTGCTAAACTAGTGGCCGCATTTCAGATTAAATTCAGATAACGATTAGGAGTAACACCAATGACAAAGGTGCTGGTTTTGCACGGTAGAGGCATGGAGCTTCGCGGCACAAAGGACCTGGATATCTTCGGGCCGATGAAGCTTCCCGAGTATGATGACAACATTCGCAAATATGCCAGTGAGCTAGGCGTGGAAGTCGAGATATTCCATTCCAATGAAGAGAGCGAAGTGGTCGCCAAGATCAAGTCCTCGGACGTGGACGGCGCGCTCATTAATCCAGCCGGATACACCACAGGCCACCCTGATCTGGTAGAGGCCATCAAGGGCGCTAGTTTCCCAACGATGGAAGTGCACATGTCGAATCCTGCCAGCCGGGGTCGAGTGTCGGAGGTTGCCCCTGCCTGCAAGGGCGTCATTACCGGATTTGGAATCACCGGATACTACCTTGGTCTCAAGGGCGTTAAAGAACTGACAGCATAAC
Source organism: Dehalococcoidia bacterium (assembly GCA_963581905.1). GTDB lineage: Bacteria > Chloroflexota > Dehalococcoidia > Lucifugimonadales > JADFKI01 > Casp-Chloro-G4. Next base: position 584 of record CAUZQF010000305.1, on the reverse strand, counting down.
CAGAGTCATGGAATCAACGTTGGGCGGTAATCGGCGGCAAGGTTCTTTGCATCGAACCTATGTTAATCCGCTGGCGTTGCTACGTGATTTTAGGCCAGCGACGGGGTGCAGATGGAATCAATAGCGGTTGCTGTCATAGCCTTCTTGCTGGGAAGCATGCCGACGGCGTTCTTAATGGGGCGTGCGCTCAAGGGCATCGACGTCAGGGATGCAAGCAGCGGTAACTCCGGCGCGGTGAACGCGGGAAGACAGCTGGGCAAGGCCATTGGCATACTGGTCTTGCTGATTGACGCTGGCAAAGGCGTCGTGGCTCTTCTGATAGGCATGGCCGTAGGAGTTCCAGAGATAGTGCTCTACATCTCCGCGGTGCTTGTGGTAGTCGGGCATAATTACTCGCCATTTCTAGGTTTTCGAGACGGCAAGGGAGCGGCTACGGTGTTGGGCATGTCGGCGCTAATGCTGTGGCAGATCACGGCCATATCCGTGGTTGTGGGCGCTGTATTGATCATTATCACCCGCCGCGCCGTCTGGACCATGGCAGCAGTGTTCATTCTGCTGAACACGCTGACAATAGCAACCTCGCA
>CAUZQF010000304.1:0-3170 GCA_963581905.1 Dehalococcoidia bacterium | reverse complement strand
GAGGAGATAACACACCTGTACAACATCCAGCGACTCAAGCGAGCGCAAGGCCTGCCGACAGTGGTCAAGGTGCCAGAGGTCGGGTACTGGGTGCAGGAGGGTTGGGACCGCAGCGAGGCCAGTTAGCGCCCCGCGGAGCCTGTCATCCTCTCACGAATATCATCGGGTATGCTCCGTATGGCTTTGCGGGTGGGTGAGTTGCGCCGCTGTGCCACTCGGATGGCAGACTCGGCGATTAGTTCCACGCCATTCAGGTAATCAGACAGGCTAATGTTCTCGGAATCTACGCCACCGTCCGGGTCCGGTATGGTCGTCGTAGCATTGTGCCAGTTGCCCAGAGGGTATGCCAGCCCGGTAACCGTGTAGTCGAAGACAGCGAATGCCGTGGCCTCGCAACCGCCGGCACTCATGAGATGCCTTTGCGTTTTGAAGTCGGGGTTGCGCTTGAGGATTAGGTCTCGAGCGATATGGAAGACCTGTTCCGCATCCGAGTCGAACGTGTACGCGCGGTCACCGGTGCGAATTATCGGGCCGTCGCCCTGAGTTACGCCAGGTATGATCGAGCTGGTCTCGACGGATACAACCAGCGTATCCTGAGGAAGCGTACCTGCCTCTGCCATGAGGCGTGCGCCAAATAGGCCACCCTCCTCTGCTCGGGTAAACACAGCGTAGAAGTCGGTCTCGGCCTCATCCGCCACCAGGCGCTCCAGGGCGGCAAGAATACTGGCGCAGCCGGCCAAATCGTCAGCAGCCCGCATGCGAATAGTGTCGCCGTCCTGGCTGAAATCCGGCAGGTCGAAGATCACAGCAGCTGGCAACGGGAACTCGGCTTCGGACTGCAAACGCACGCCAACTAATCTCTCGCCTTGGTCCGCAGAGGCCTGGTCCATGGGTTCTAGTGTCGCAGGCAGTCGCTCTCCATTAGGAGTCAGCACCAGAACAGGCACAGGCTTTCTGAGTGACGCCACAGGCACAGCGCCTAAGGTCCTCGCAGTATAGATATCGTTTTGCCCACTATCCAAGAATATTTCGAAGCCGGGGTGGTCCATGTGGGCTACGAAAGCGATAGGTGGGCGGGCTTCGGTATCAGGCCCAAGATTGCGGTAGCGAGCGATAATGTTACCGAACTGGTCCCGTTCGGTATCGACGCTTTCCAGCTTTGCAAGTATATCGAGTATGAACTTCGCAGGCTTGTCTTCGAAAAAGGGCGCGGCGGGTTGCGCAGCGAGACCTTCCAGAATTTGCACCGCACAATGCTCAAGTTCATTCATACCGCCACTCCCTTAATTTGTAGAACGTCTCTTGAAATTCAAAAAAGATTAACACCGCCCCTCCCTCTACACAACCTAATGTCAAAGACAGCTGTTTTGTTAGGCATTGTTAAGCCTAACACCCTGGCTTATACTGCCTTCTATATCACGCCGTCAACACAAAATGACCGAACCAGGAGGCCGAAATGGAATTAGGCTACTTCACAATGCCGTTGCACCCGCCAGGCTCCAACATCACCGAAACGCTGGACGCCGATCTGGAGCAGCTTGTGACGCTGGACCAGCTTGGCTATGCGGAGGCCTGGATCGGCGAGCACTTCACGTCGGTGTGGGAAAACATACCCGCACCAGACCTGTTCATCGCCAAGGCGTTGGGAATGACGAAGAACATCATCCTGGGCACAGGCGTTACCTGCATGCCCAACCACAACCCGTTCATGATCGCTCACCGCATTGCGCTCCTGGACCAGCTGGCTCATGGGCGTTTTCGCTGGGGCGTCGGCTCCGGTGGCTACGTTGGCGACTTCAAGGTCTTTGGCTTTGACCCGGAGACCGGCGAGCATCGTAGTATGGCCAGGGATGCCGTGGAGGTGGTGTTGAAGATGTGGGACAACCCCGAGCCGGGCACCTACAAGCACAAGCACTGGGAGTTCACCATTCCCGAGCCCGACGAGGTCATAGGCATGGGTCTACACATGCGGCCGTACCAGATGCCACATCCACCGATTGCTGTGGCAGGAGTGTCGCCTCGGTCAGAAACCCTGCGTCTGGCGGGAGAGCGGGGCTGGATTCCTATGAGCATCAACCTGGTTCCCGCAGAGCAGGTCAAGACGCACTGGGAGGCAGTTGAAGAAGGCGCTCAGCGAGCGGGCCGTACCGCAGACAGGTCTCTTTGGCGCATTGCCAGGGAGATTTACGTAGCAGACACCACAGAGCAGGCCAGGGACGACATGCTAAACGGCGTGTTCAGGCGGGATTTCGATGAGTATTTCATTCCTCTGCTGAAGGCCATGGGCGTGCTGGATCTCATGAAGCTGGATCCCGATATGCCAGACTCCGAGGTCACAGTGGAATACCTCATGGACAACGTATGGATCGTCGGCGGCCCCGACGACGTGGAGCGGCAGATTCGGGAACTCTACGACGAGGTCGGCGGCTTCGGAGTGCTTCTGGCGATGGGTCACGAGTGGCAGCCCAAAGACAAGTGGGTGAACTCCATGACGCTTCTCGCCAACGAAATACTGCCGAGGCTGTCGGACCTGGACTAGCTATACGGGCAGGCAGGCCCTCACTTGGAGCGTACCGTGATCCCCTGAGGATCGGCGTTGGGAGCTGTCAGAGAAATGTCACCGGTGCTGATATAGACGCCGTCTATTCTGTATGAATAGATTTTCAGGTCGGCACTGTCCACCACCCATATCTGAGACCCGTTGGTGGTGATACCTGTTGGGTCCGCATTGGCGGATGTTAGTGCAAAGCTGGACTCCAGCACGCCGGCCAGGGTGTACTTATACGCTACGTCGTCCCCGTCATCCATGATCCAGAAACTTGTACCGTCGGTAGTTATGCCAGTCGGGCCGGCGTTCGCCGCATCCAGGGCAAAACTGGACACCGAAGCCCATACCATATCGTACTTGTAAACAAGAGCGTCGTCTGGGTCCACGGTCCATATGTTGGTGCCATCTGTAGTCAAACCAGTACTAGTGGCGTTGGCAGCGTCCAGCGACCAGGGCGTGGCCACATTGAAGGAACTGGGACAGCTGTTAACCTGCAAGTCATCCACATCGACGGTCCAGAAGTTGGTGTTGTCGGTGGTTATTCCTCTGGCATCGTCGTTGTCCGGATCAAAGAAGTCCACGCTGTCGTAGGTCCCGTCGTCTTTGTAGATGTAGACCAGTC
>CAUZQF010000303.1:0-3183 GCA_963581905.1 Dehalococcoidia bacterium | reverse complement strand
GGGGCCTCACAGCTATCGTGGTTATATATTCATGAGGCGGCGCGCGCTGAAATCTCTTTCAGACCAATCGTATCAAAGGGGTGTGGCGAGGCCATTGCGGAAAAATGACACTATATAAATGCACCTGGTGATGTAGCCCTTATCCAAATTGTCCTAGACCACCTCTGGCTACCGGTGTTACCATAGTTACATGGATTCTAAGTTCACACGTAACTTCTGCATAATCGCGCACATCGACCATGGCAAATCCACGCTAGCGGACCGCCTGTTACAGTACACGGGCGCCGTTGAGGAACGGGACATGGTCGAGCAGGTCCTGGATAGCATGGACCTCGAGCGAGAGCGCGGCATTACCATCAAGGCACAGGCGGTGCGCCTGGACTACAAAAGCGACTCCGGGCAGGAGTACCAGTTCAATCTCATTGACACCCCGGGCCATGTCGACTTCTCCTACGAGGTCTCCCGAAGTCTGGCTGCCTGTGAGGGTGCTCTGCTTATAGTGGACGCTACACAGGGCATTCAAGCTCAGACACTGGCCAATGTTTATCTGGCCATGGAGCATGACCTGGAGATTATCCCTGTCATCAACAAGATCGACCTGCCGGTGGCGGAGCCGGAGCGTGTTGCCAATGAGGTAACGCAGGCCTTCGGTTTCAAGGACGACGAGATTGTCTTCGCATCTGGCAAGTCCGGCGAGGGCGTAAAAGACATACTCGAAGCCATTGCGGCACGCGTCCCTCCTCCCGAGGGTTCTGATAAGGCTCCCCTAAGGGCGATGATATTCGACTCCAAGTACGATACTTACAAGGGCGTTATCGCTTATGTGCGAATCGTCGAAGGCGAGGTGCCGTCGGGTAGCCGCGTCAGCGTGATGTCCAACGGGAACCAGAGTGATGTGCTGGAAGTGGGCATATTCAGACCCAAGCCAACCAGCGTCCCCAGCCTGAAAGCAGGCGAGGTCGGGTACATTGCGACCGGGTTCAAGAGTGTAGGTGATGCGCCGGTGGGCGACACTATTACTCTCGCGGCCAATGGAGCAACAGAGGCACTGAAGGGTTACCTGCCCCTCAAGCCCATGGTCTTCGCGGGGCTCTATCCTGCTGATGGTGAGGAGTATCTTGATCTTCGTGTGGCGCTGGAAAAGCTCCAGCTAAACGATGCCGCCTTGACCTTCCAGCCTGAGAACTCCATGGCGTTGGGTTCAGGATTCCGCTGCGGATTCCTTGGCCTGCTGCACATGGACATTGTTCAGGAGCGACTGGAGCGCGAATACGACCTTACTCTTCTGGCGACGTCGCCGAGTGTGGCGTACAACGTCATATTCACCGATGGCCATACTGAGGAGATTGACAGCCCCTCCAAGCTCCCGGAGAGCTCGTACATCGAGTCCATTGAGGAGCCGTGGCTGGACCTGAGCATCATCGCGCCAGCCAACTTTATTGGGCCTGTCATGGAGCTAGTGCGTGCACGTCGTGGTGAGCATAAGCGCATGGAGTACCTGCAAAACGAGAGCAGCGGAGGAACCTCTGCCCCCAGGGTGTTGATGGAGTTCGACGTGCCCCTTTCTGAGGTGTTAATCGATTTCTTCGATCAGCTCAAGGCGCGTACCCAGGGATACGCTTCCATGGACTATTCGGTCACGGGTTACAGGGCTGGCAAGCTATCGAGAGTAGACATTCTGGTCAACGGCGATCCTGTGGACGCCCTTTCGATTATTGCGCATCGAGACAACGCCTACCATCAGGGCAGGGAACTGGTTACAAAGCTCAAGGAGCTGATTCCCAGGCAGCTGTTCGAGGTGCCAATCCAGGCCGCCATTGGCCGCAAGATCATCTCGCGGGAGACCATCCGCGCGCTGCGCAAGGACGTTATTGCCAAGTGCTACGGCGGCGACATAACTCGCAAGCGCAAGCTCCTGCAAAAGCAGGCCGAGGGTAAGAAGCGCATGAAGCGGGTCGGCAACGTTGATATTCCGCAGGAAGCCTTCCTGAGCATATTGAAGATGAAGAGTTAGTCGTTAGTAATAAGTTCTTGGTTATTAGTATTCCCCATGGTGCGGGGACTATTAACTAACCACTAAGTACTAATAACTAAAAATCTCGTTGACACTCCCTAACACCTCAACTAACATTAAATATGGTCGTGCTAGGTGGGGAGGTAGCGGTGCCCTGTATTCGCAATCCGCTCTAGCGAGACTGAATTCCTCCGAGAGGGCGCGTGCTTGAGGCCTCTTTCGGTGAATTCCGATGTTGAGAGTTGGGTCCTACGCGGCGGATGGCCGCGAATCCCGTCAGGTCCGGAAGGAAGCAGCGGTAAGGGGCATATTCCGGGTGCCGTAGGTTCACCTGGCTCGAGTCGGTTTCACCTGATACGCCAAAGGCAGTGAACGAACGGGGGTGCACGACCTTTTCCTCGATCTTCACCTCTTCCTGTTTAGTTACTTTACAGGACAGGTTGTCCCTTCCTCTGTCGACCAGAGGAAGGCTATCATGGTGGAATCCTCCTCTATCTGTATCTTTACACTGAGCATACCTGGAGCACTGGTTATCACCTCCGCATCAGGCCGACCGAAAGCAAAGAAATCCCTGGGCCAGAACTTTCTGGTGGACAGGCGTATTCTGGGCCGAATAATGAAGGCTGCAGGGGTTACGGCTGACGACACCGTAGTGGAGATAGGGCCGGGCAGGGGCATCTTGACTCGCGAACTGGCTGACACAGCTGGCGAAGTTGTGGCCGTTGAGCTAGATGACGTTCTCTCCATGAGTCTGCAACTGGAGTTTCGGAACCAACCTAACGTGCGCATTGTTCATGCGGACGCTCGCGACGTAGATATAGCCTCCTTAGTTGAAGTCAGCAAACCGTATAAGATAGTTGCGAACCTCCCTTACTACGCCGCTTTGCCCATCGTACGGCGATTTCTTGAAGCAGAGCACAAGCCTTCGCTGATGGTCTTCATGGTGCAGCGGGAGGTAGCCCGCAACATGACCGCCGAGCCAGGACACATGAGCCTGCTGTCGGTGGCTACTCAGCTTTACGGAAGCGCCCGAGTAGTGGCCAGCGTGCCGCCCAAGGCCTTCCGTCCAGCTCCCAAGGTGACCTCCGCCATCGTTTGCATCGACGTTTACGAAAAGCCTGCCTTGGAGCTCGATTCGATCGAACTCTTCTTCACGCTGGTGCGGGCTG